>JADHKZ010000080.1 GCA_016780995.1 Thermoleophilia bacterium
CTCGCCGGTGTCGTTGGTGGTCTCGGACATCTCCTGCCTTCGTGCGCGTGGGGAGCCGGGGCCCGGACCTACTCGGCGTCGGGCTTCTTCTTGGCAGCGGGCTTCTTCGCGGCCGCGGGCTTCTTCGCCGCGGTCGTGCCGCTCCCCTTCGCACTCGACGTTGCAGCCTTCTTGGCCGCGGGCTTCTTGGCGGCCGGCTCCTTCTTGGCGGCCGGCTTCTTGGCGGCCGGCTTCTTCTTGGCGGCCGGCTCCTTCTTGGCGGCCGGCTCCTTCTTCTCCGCGGGCTTCTTGGCCGCGGGCTTCTTGGCGGGCGGCTTCTCCTCCTCCGCGCCGGACTCCGCCGCCTCGGCCTGCTCCGCCTCCTCGGGCGAGATGGGCGTGGCGGAATCCACGATCAGGTTGACGGCCGCCTCCACGCGCAGGTCCTCGCGCAGGTTGTCCCAGCCGCCCGCCTTGCGAAGCGCGGCCAGCAGTTCCTCGGGGTCACGCCCGGCGTCCGCGGCATCCTTGCGCACGCGGGCCTCGATCTCCGCGTCGCTCAGGGTGATGCCCTCGGCGTTGGCGATGGCCTCCACCACCAGCTCGCGCCGGATGGACAGCTCGGCGTCCGCGCGCAGGCCCTCCCGGGCGTCGTCGAGGGTCTGGCCCTGCATGGCCAGGTACTGCTCGAGCGTGATGCCCTGCGGCAGCTGGTGGGAGGTGTCGTGAAGGATCTCCTCCACCCGGCGCTCCACCATGACCGGGGGCACCTCGAGCTGGGCCTCGGCCACCGCGGCGTCGATCACCCGGCGGCGGTAGCGCTCCTCGGCCATCTTGGCGGTGGCGGCGGCGAGGCGCTCCTCGATCTCGGTGCGCATCTCGTCGGCCGACGCGAAGCCCACGGTCTCGGCCAGGGCGTCATCCACCTCGGGCAGAACCTTCTCCTGCACCTTCTGCACGGTGATGGAGTAGGCCACCGTCTTGCCGCGGATCTCGTCGGGGGCGTCCTCGGGGTAGGTGACGTCGAACTGCACGGAGTCGCCGGCCTTGGTGCCATCCAGCGCGGTGGTGAACTCAGGAAGGATGCGATCGGTGCCGAGCTCGACGAGCTGGTCGCGCGAGCGCGCCTGCTCGAGCGCCTCACCGTCGAGCGTGCCGTCGATGTCGGCCACCACGAAGTCGCCCACGGCGGCGGCGCCGTCCTTGTCCTCCAGGCGCGCGCCCTGCTCGCGGATGCGGTCGAGCTCCTCCTGCACGGCGCCCTCGGGCGTCTCGTCCGGCTCGCGCACGACCTTCAGGCCCTTGTAGGTGCCGAGCGCGGGGGTGGGCGGCACCTTCAGCGTGACGGCGAAGGCCACGCCCTGCTCGGTGGCATCGCCCATGTCGAGCTCAGGGGAGTCGATGGGGTCCACACCCGTGGCGGCCAGCGCCTCGCGGTACCAGTCGTTGAGCGCGCGGTCGATGGTCTGGGCGAACAGCCCCTCGCGCCCCACGCGCTGGATGACCACGCCGGCGGGCACCTTGCCCGGGCGGAAGCCGGGTAGCCGCATGCGCGCGGAGGTCTCCTTGACGGTGCGGTCGAACTGCTTGCGCACTTCGTCCTCGGGGACCGTCACGTCAATGCGGACCTGGTCGCCCTCGAGGGTCGTGACTTCAGCGGCTACGGGCATGTCATCTCGCGGATCTCGGGGTGTTCATTGGCAGTGCGGGTGGGAGGACTCGAACCTCCACGGGTCTCCCCACCAGGACCTAAACCTGGCGCGTCTACCGGTTCCGCCACACCCGCACGAGTCGAAACAGCAGACAGGGTGAGCGATGGGACTCGAACCCACGACCGCCTGGACCACAACCAGGAGCTCTACCAGCTGAGCTACGCCCACCACGTGGCCGGGCGGACCCGGCGCCAGGGGAGGATAGCGAACCATCCTCCCCCGGCAGGGGTCGGTCAGTCGATCATCTGGTACGCGGGCAGCGTGAGGAAGTCCACGAAGTCCTCCGACGCCGTGATCTGGTCGAACAGCTTGGCGCCGTCGTCGTAGCGACCGGCGTCGCCGAACTGGGCCTTGACCTTCTCCAGCTCCTCGCCAAGCACCTGGTGGAACAGGGCCACGTCGATGTCGCGGCCGTCCTCCAGCGTGCCCTTGGGCGAGCGGATCCACTGCCACACCTGCGAGCGGGAGATCTCGGCGGTGGCGGCGTCCTCCATGAGGTTGTTGATGGGCACGCAGCCCACGCCGGCCAGCCAGGCCCCCAGGTACTGGATGCCCACGTTGATGTTGGTGCGCAGGCCGTCCTCGGTGATGGGGCCCTCGGGCTCGAAGTCCAGGAGGTCGGCGCCGGTCACGTGGACGTCGTCGCGCAGGCGGTCCACCTGGTTGGGCTTGTCGCCCAGCACGGCGTCGAAGGCCTCCATGGCGATGGGCACCAGACCCGGGTGGGCCACCCACGTGCCGTCGTGGCCGTCGCCGGCCTCGCGCTCCTTGTCGGCCCGCACCTTGGCGATGGCGGCCTCGTTGGCCTCGGGGTCGTTCTTGATCGGGATCTGCGCCGCCATGCCGCCCATGGCCTGGGCGCCGCGCTTGTGGCAGGTCTTGATCGCCAGCAGCGAGTAGGCGCGCATGAACCGGCTGGTCATGGTGACCAGCACGCGGTCGGCCAGCACGAAGTCCGGGTCGGTGCGGAACTTCTTGATGCACGAGAAGATGTAGTCCCAGCGGCCGCAGTTGAGGCCGGCGGAGTGCTCGCGCAGCTCGTAGAGGATCTCCTCCATCTCGAATGCGGCGAGGATGGTCTCGATGAGCACGCAGCCCTTGATGGTGCCCTGCGGCACGCCCAGGTCATCCTGCGCCTTCACGAAGATGTCGTTCCACAGGCGCGCCTCGAGGTGGCTCTCCATCTTCGGCAGGTAGAAGTACGGACCCGTGCCGCGCGAGAGCTGCTCCTTCGCGTTGTGGAAGAAGAAGAGGCCGAAGTCGAAGATGCCGGCCGACATCACCTCGCCGTCCACCCGCACGTGCTTCTCGTCCAGGTGCCAGCCGCGCGGGCGCACCAGCAGGGTGGCGATGTCGTCCTTGAGGGCGTACTTCTTGCCCTCGGGCGACTCGAACGTGATGGTGCGGCGCACGGCGTCGCGCAGGTTGATCTGCCCGAGGATCGTGTTGTGCCAGGTGGGCGTGTTGGAGTCCTCGAAGTCCGACATGAACATCTTCGCGCCCGAGTTCAGGGCGTTGATGACCATCTTGCGGTCGACCGGCCCGGTGATCTCCACGCGGCGGTCCTGAAGATCGGCCGGCAGCGGGGCGATCTTCCACGACGGGTCGTCGCGGATGTGCTTGGTCTCGGGCAGGAAGTCGGGGCGCTCACCGGCCTCGAACGCGCCCTGACGGGCGGCACGGGCGGCCAGCAGCTCCTTGCGGCGACTGTTGAACTCGCGCTGGAGGCCGGCTACGAACGCAAGCGCCTCCGGGGTGAGGATCTCCGCCATCTCGGGCGAGACGACCTCGAGGATCTCGACGCCTTCCGGGAGCTGCTCGGACATTGGTCCTCCGTGACCGTGATCAGTGACATGCGCCCGTCCGCGGGCGTGAGTCGGGAACCCTACCGGGCGGCGGCCGCCCGGTGGAACGCCCGTCAGAAGTCGATGACGACCTTCAGGGCCTCTCCGGTGCGTGCGAGGCGGAAGCCCTCGTGCACCTCATCGAACGGAACGTGATGCGTGACGATTCCCCGGGCCCGCACCCGGCCGTCGTCGAGCATCGCGAGGGCGTCACGGATGTCGGCGGGTCCGGCCGAGTAGGTGCTCTGCAGCTCAACCTCCCGCCAGAAGATGGAGCCCAGGTCCAAGGGCACCATCTCGCCCGGGGGCGTGGGCGCGAAGTACTGCACCACCGAGGCAGGGCCGGCGAGGTGCAGGGCGTCGTTCATGGCGGCGTGGTTGTGCGTGCACACGATCACCTGGTCGGCCAGCCGGCCACCCAGCGCGCTGCGCACGGCCTCCGGGTCGCACGCGGGCAGCACCGTGGCGCCCAGGGCCTCGGCAGCCGGGCGGCGATCGGCATTCGGCTCGATCACCACCACCCGCGCCGCCCCCAGCACGGGGGCGAGCTCGGCCTCGATGAGCCCCATAGAGCCCGCCCCCACGATCACCACGTGCGAACCCTCCCCCACGCCGGCCAGGCGCTGCCCGCGCAGGATGCAGGCCAGCGGCTCGATGAGGGTGCCCATCTCGTCGCTCATGGAGTCGGGAAGGCGGTGGACGTCCAGCGCCGTGTTCTCGGCCGGCACGAGGATGAGCTCGGCCAGCCCGCCGGGGTGGATGCGCGTGGCCCGGAAGCGCTCGCACAGGGTGTCGCGGCCACGCCTGCACAGGTCGCACTCCAGGCACGGCACGTGGTGGTGCACGAACACCCGGTCGCCCACCGCGAACGGGGCGCCCTCCCCCGCCGCCACCACGTCGCCCACGGGCTCATGGCCCAGCACCACGGGTGCCTTCGAGTCCTGGTACCAGGCCATGAGATCCGTGCCGCAGATTCCGCACTGGCGCGTGCGGATGACGATCTCACCGGGCCCGGCCTCCGGCGCGGGCACCTCGTCGATCGAGAGGCTCCCCCCTCCGTGGTAGATGGCCGCGCGCATGGAGGCGATCCTAATCGGCCGCGCACGCGGCCCCCGGGGCCGCCCTCGTCCTAGCCGTCGACGATCAGTCCGTCCCGGATGGTGATGATCCTCTCGGCCGCTGCTGCGACCCGATCGTCGTGCGTGATCAGCACGAGCGTCCGCCGACCCGTCACCGCAACCGCGGTGAGCAGTTCCAGCACCTCGTGCCCGGTCTCGCTGTCGAGGTTCCCCGTCGGCTCGTCGGCGAGGATGATCGTCGGATCATTGACGAGCGCCCGGGCAATGGCCACCCGCTGCTGCTCTCCCCCGGAGAGCTCCGCCGGGCGATGGTCCATGCGATCGCCGAGGCCGACCTGCTCGAGAAGGCCGGCAATCCGGTCCGCGCCCTCGCCCGGCACGTTGACCGCCGCCGCCTCGACGTTCTGGTACGCGGTGAGGGTGGGGATCAGGTTGAACTGCTGGAACACGAATCCCACGACCGACCGACGGAACCCGGTCAGGTCGCGTTCGCGCATCGACCCAAGGTCGCGACCTGCAACCTCGACCGTGCCCGAGGTGGGTACGTCGACAGCGCCGAGCATCTGGAGGAGCGTCGTCTTGCCCGAGCCGCTCTGGCCCACGATGGCGACGGTCTCGCCCTCGTGGACCGTGAGATCCACGCCGCGCAGCGCCTCCACGCGGCCCCGGCCGCTGCCATACGACTTGGTCACCGAGGTCACCTGGATCACCGCGGCACCCTGTTCGCCGGGCGCCATCAGTCCGCGCTCCGCAGCGCCGATGCGGGTCGAAGTCGTGCAGCCCTCATGCCGCCGATGGCCCCGGCGGCCAGACCGCCCACGACGGCCAGCGCAACCGCGAGGGCGGCGACGGCGAGGCTGGGGTCCGTGGAGATCGCGATCGCCTCGGACACCTCCGTGGTCGTGCCGAGCCCGAATGGCCCGCCGCCGCGTCCGGGCGCGCCGGCAGCCTGCGACTGCACGGTGGCCTCGAGCGTCCAGTCCGCAGCGTTCAGGGCGAAGGCGATGGCCACGCCCACCAACGCGCCGATGATGCCGCCGAGAGCGCCCTGCAACGTGGCCTCACCGGATACCTGCCGCACCAGCTGACCCGGCGACCAGCCAACGGACTTCAAGGTCCCGAGCTCGCGAGTGCGCTTGCTCACGGACGACAGGGTGAGGAGCGTGGCGATCAGCACGGCTGCGACCAGTCCCACGACGATGAGGATGGTGCCGAGGGTCTTCGAGATGGCCTGGGCGTCATCCAGCGACCCACCCACCGTGGCGGCGAGGTCCGACGCGGTGGTGACCTCCGCGCCCGGGAACCCCTCTTCGATGCTGGCGGCGACGGGATCGACCTCGTCGACGGACGCCACGCGCACCAGCACCTTGGTCACCTTGCCCCGATAGTCGGCGACCTGCTGCAACGCCTCCAGCGGGACGTACGCATCGGAGGGGGTACCCCCGAGCGGCGCGGCGGAGATGCCGATGACCGAGAACTCGGTGCCGCCGAGCGTCACCGTCGCCCCCACGCGGAGGTTGTTCGCATTCGCATATGCGGTGGAAAGGACCGCAACCCGGGCCCGGGGCCGTGCGGGGTCGAAGTAGCGGCCCGCCGTCACCTGATCGGCGGTGAGCTCACCGAGGTCGGGCTTGCGCACATCGACCCCGGTGACGCTGCGGCGGTCGAACTGGATGGCGCCACCCGGGCCGCGTGCACCGGCGATCCCCGATTCCGGGACCGTTCCCTCGACGCGCACCGCGTCGAGGGTGAGGGACCCGGCCGTCGTCTCGACGCCCGGCTCGCGCGCTATCGAGGAGACCCGGGATTGGGGGAAGCTCAGTTGACTGGCGGCAACGAATCCCTCCGTGTCAATCCGCTGCCCCGGCGCAAACGACCGTAGGTCAAGCCCGAGCCCGCGCTGGGCCTCTTCCCGCAACCTCTCGCGCTCCTCCGCGGAAAGCCCCGTGAACGGGTCCGCGCCCTCGCCCGAGGTGTTGAGCGGACGCGAGACCGTCATGTCGGTCCCGACCCCGGTCAGTGGCTGAAGCACCTCCTGCTGTGCGCGGTCGATTCCGCTTGACACCGCATTCACCACCACGACGAGCGCCACGCCCACCGCCAGCCCGAGGGCGGTCAGCACCGTCCGCCCCGGCCGTCGCCGTATCTCGGCAAGTGCGTATCGGATGAAGAACAGCGTGGCCCTCCCGGTTGGGCAGCACGAGGCGCAACAGGCCGCGAGACCTTACGGAAGCACGCGGCGGCGCAAGCAAACAAGCGGCCAAGAGGCGGCAAAGCGCCGGCGCCGGCGGCGCCGATGCCCCTTCAGGGCCGATCGACTCCCGTGACCTCGCCCGATGCCAGCGAGATGTGCTCGCCGTCCCGTTCGACGACCAGGCGCCCGAGGTCGTCGATGCCACAACCGACGCCAGTGACATCAGCCGCCGCCGTGCCGACCGTCACACTGAGTCCTGCAAGGTGATCACGCCGCCCGAAGGCCGCCCGGATGCCGCCGGACCCATGCTCCAACCAGGCCTCATACCGGCGCCCGATGGCCCCGAGCGCGGCCACCAGCAGGTCGCCCCTGCGCGGGCGCACCCCCAGCGCCGCCAGCGACCCGGGCGTCCACCGGGCCCCGGACACCTCGGGCACGGGGCCCACGTTGATGCCCATGCCCGCCACCGCCCATGCCACCCGCTCCTGGTCGGCGGACATCTCGCACAGGATCCCCGCCACCTTGCCGCCCCCTGCGAGGATGTCGTTGGGCCACGCGATCTCCACGTCGGGCACGCCGCATGCCTCCAGGGCGTCGGCCAGCCCCACGGCAATCACGATGGGCAGGAGCCCGGCATCCACGGGACCCACCCGCGGTCGCAGGATCACGCTGTACATCAGCGCCTCGCCCGGGGCATCCACCCAGGCGCGCCCCCTCCGCCCGCGCCCCGCCGTCTGGTGGTCGGAGCCGACCACCGTGCCCTCGGCCGCGCCGGCGCGCGCAAGCGCCGCGGCATCGTCGTTGGTGGAG
>JADHKZ010000081.1 GCA_016780995.1 Thermoleophilia bacterium
GGCCTCGCGTGGGGCACGGGCCTAACGTTTCGAGATCTCTCTATGACAAGGAATCCGCTATGAAATCTTCATCTCGACTCAGGGCGCTCTGCCTGGTTGCCGGCTCGGTCGGCGCGTGTGCCGTTGCGACACCGGCACTCGGTGCCATCTGGACGGCCACCAAGTACCCGACCACCAGCGGAAGCGCGGCACCGGCCGCCACCTCCTCGCAGTCACACATCGCCGTGGCCACCACCACGTCTGGCGTGCCCGCGGTCCTCTACCGCGCCAACAACAAGTCGATTCAGGTCATCACGAAGGGCTCGGCCACCGCTGCATGGCCGTCGAGGGCAACCCAGTGGCTTTCCGCCTCAGCCGCGAACGCCGCGCCCATGCTGGGCGCTGCCGTCGTCGGATCCAGGTTCGCAGCCATGTGGACCACCGGTTCTGGCGGCAGCCTTCGCTCCGCAGCGGGTTCACGCACCGTGCAGTCGGGCACGGTGACCCGCCGCAGCATCAACCCGCCCATCAGCCCGGTCTTCAGCTCCACCGCCGGAATCGGCAGCCTGATGGTCGGTCCGGCATCGTCCGGTGCCGCCTGGTACGGCATCTCGGGTGCCACGGCCAACGGCAGCGGCGCACGCGCCTTCGGCGGGCTGATGCGCGCCGGGCAGGTGCCCACCACCCTGCTGCCATTCGAGGCCAATACGGGCCAGGCACCCATCATCGCCGTCGGGTCTGACACCACGGGCAACCTCACGGGCCTTGTTCGTGCAACAAACGGCCCCACCAGCTGGGCAGTGCGCCCCGCCAGCACGTCGTCGTGGAGCGGCCTCACGCCGCTGCCGGTGCAGCCGGTGTCCAACTCGCCGCTCGCGGTGTCAGTGGCACCCACCGGCGAGGCGGCCATGGCATACGTGGCCCCCGCGAATGCGGACGGCACGTTGTCGCCCACCGGCACCAGCTTTGCAGTGGTGTGGATGACGCGCGACAACATCAACACGAACTGGCTTGGCCCCTGGGTTGTCGGTGTTGAGCAGAGCACGCCATGGCAGCTGGGCGTGGCGCTCGGCGGAACCGGCACCAACGAGTCGGCCGCGGTCACCTGGCTGCGTGGACCGAACTCGCAGAACTACACCACGCCACTCACGTTCATGCTGTCGCGCAACCGGTACCCGGGATATCCACTGCCGACCGCAACAGCGCTCCCGTTGAGCGTCGACCCCGACACGGCAAGTGAGTTGACCCGCGGCTTCTTCAGGACGCAGATCAACCAGCAAGGCGTTGTCGCGGTCCTCTGGGGATCAGGTGGCAATCAGGGCACGTCGACGCCGCTGTACGCCACCACGTCGTCGCCTACCACTGGGTGGGCGGCAGTGGTGAACCTCTCAGGCAGCCGCGGCTGCTCCGGGGGCTACCCGGGGCTCAGCCTCTCGCCGTACAACACCGGCTTCTACGCCGCGTGGATGTGCGCCGACTCCGCGCCCAGCAGTTCCGTGCAGGCCAACAGCATCGGGGTCACCCAGTTCCGATGAGGAACGCGCACATCCCGGCGGCCCCACGGCCGCCGGGATGTGCACCCCTCACCCACACCGTTTCAGTCGATGCCTGCTGCAGCGGCACCAACCACCGCGCGGAGGGGGGCGGCCAGCCCGGGGCGGGCGGCCAGCGTGCCCGGGGCGCCCTCGGGACCGGTGGGCAGGTCCTGCACCGTGCCCCCGGCGGCCGTGACGATGACCGCGCCCGCGGCCACGTCCCAGGCGTTCACGCCGAACTCGAAGTAGGCGTCCAGGCGGCCGCAGGCCACCCAGGCCATGTCGAGGGCGGCCGATCCGCCGCGGCGCATGTCGCGCACATGGGGAATCACCCCCATCAGGCGCGTGGCCTGACGGCGGCGGCGCAGTGCGTCATACCCGAACCCGCTGCCGATGAGCGCCTGGCCCAGGTCGTCGCTCGGCTCGAGCGTGAGCACCTGGCCGTCGAGATGAGCAGGCCCACCACGCACGGCGCTGAAGGTCTCGCCACGCAGGGGGTCGTGCACCACGCCCATCAGGCCACCGGCATCGTCGTGGCACGCGATGCTCACCGCCCACTGCGGGTAGCCCCACAGGTAATTGGTGGTGCCGTCCAGCGGGTCCACCAGCCAGCGCAGGCCCGTGGTGCCCTGCTCGGCCTCGCCGGACTCCTCGGAGAGGATGGCGTCGCCCGGGCGCTCGGCGCGGATCATGCCGAGGATGGTCTCGTCGGCCTCGCGGTCGGCGTCGCTCACCAGGTCGGTGGAGGTGCTCTTGGCCGTGAGGCCCTCGTGCGGCCCCTCGAACCGCGCGAGGAGCTGCTGTCCGGCCAGGCGCGCGGCGCGCAGCGCGATGTCCAGGGCCTGGGCTGCGTCGGATGGGTCGGTCGTCACGAGGCGGCATCCTACGCACCCACGCGCGCCGTGCCGCGCTAGCCTTCGCGACCGTGACCGAGTCCGTGAACCTCATCTCCCCGCGCGGTTACTGCGCCGGGGTGGAGCGCGCCATCGAGACCGTGGACCGCCTGCTGGAGGAGCGGGGCGCTCCCGTGTACGTGCGCGGCGAGATCGTGCACAACCAATACGTGGTCAAGACCCTCGCCGACAAGGGCGCGGTGTTCGTGGAGACCCCCGAGGAGGTCCCCACCGGCAGCATCATGGTGCTGTCGGCCCACGGCAGCGCCCCCGACATCTACGAGCGCTGCGCTGCGCGCCACCTCGAGGTGATCGACGCCACCTGCCCACTGGTGAGCAAGGTGCATGCCGAGGTGCGGCGCTTCGCCGGCCGCGGCGCCACCGTGCTGCTGGTGGGGCATGAGGACCACGACGAGGTGATCGGCACCCGCGGCGAGGCGCCTGACCGGGTGATCGTGGTGGAGGACGTGGCCCAGGCCGAGGCGGTGCAGGTGCCCGACCCCGACAACGTGGCGCTCACCACGCAGACCACGCTGTCGCTGGACGACACCGCAGAGATCATCGCCGTGCTCAAGCGGCGCTTCCCCGCGCTGCAGTCCCCCGCCTCCAGCGACATCTGTTATGCCACCCAGAACCGCCAGGACGCCGTCAAGGCGTCGGTGGAGGCGACCAGCGCCGAGCTGGTGCTGGTGGTCGGATCGCAGAATTCCTCCAACTCCCAGCGCCTTGTCGAGGTGGCCCGCGCCGGCGGCGCGGCCAGCTACCTCATCGACGGGGTGGACGACCTGGACCCCGCGTGGCTCGAAGGCCACCCCCGCGTTGCGTTGACCGCAGGAGCATCCGCGCCCGAGGTGCTGGTGCGCGAGGTGCTGGATTTCCTCGAAACGCGCGGGTATTCGCGTAAGGGCAACGAGGTCCCCACGGACGAGGGCGTGGTGTTCGCGCTCCCGCCGCAAGTACGCTAGGCAGATGCGCCTAGCCACATATGTCGCGGCGGCTGCCCTCATGCTGGGGATCCCGGTCGCCATCGGCGGCACCACGGCCCAGGACTGCAGCGGGGGTGCGTGCACCGTCAGCGCCGACCAGGCCGCGTGGGCGCAGGTGGCCGAGGGCGTGAAGGGCGGAACGGCGGCGTATCCGCGCGCCACCCGTGGGGCGCTCCTGCGTGACATCCGGCTCAGGACCCAGCAGCCGCGGGAGGGCGCCGCGCCCACCGTGTGCGACGGGCGCCAGCAGGCCACCGCACGCTACGTGTGGCGCAACGCGTCGGTCACCTTCATCAACGTCACCTCCGCCGGGCAGGACTGCACGGCCGACGACCCCGCGCGGTACCGGTGCACCACCCGCACCATCTCCGGCCTGGGGCGTACGCGCGACTGCACCAGCTCGCGCTGGCGCATCCTCACCTGGGGCCGCTACGTGCCCCGCGTGGGAGGCCAGTTCCAGCTGAGCGGCCCGCGCGCCTACCCCATGGTGGCCGTGGCCCGCTCCGTGCGCTAGTCGCGCAGCAGCAGGGGGCCGTCCACCACCAGGTCCGAGGGAATGCGGCCGCGCAGGTCGGCGGCGTCCTGGGCGAACCGTGGGTCGATCTCGATGGCATGGGCGCTCGCGCCATCGCCGTCGCGCGGCACCGTGGCTTCCGCCTGCTCCAGCCAGCGCGCCGCGCGGGCCACCATTGCCTCGCGGCACGTGGCGGGCGAATCGGCGCCCTCGGCATTCTTCACCGGCGCGAACCGCTCGTCCCGCGCCATCTCCACTGCGGCGGTGGCCGACGCCAGTGGGAGCGCATCGAACATGAAGGCCTCGAACTTGACCGCGTTCGGCGCGGCCGGCTCCGGGTCGTCCACGGTGGCCACCCGCTTGTCGGCCCGGTGGAAGGGCATGGCGGCCTGCCCCGTGGCCAGGCGCGTGGCGAAGCCCCTATCCAGGCAGTGCACCCCCGTGGACCCTGCCCAGTACGTGAGGCCGCCATCGTCGTCGGTCCGGGCTGCCAGGTGGTCCGGCAGGTCGCTGTACTCCATCAGGGCCGGCCGGCCATCCACCGTGGCCATCACGCCCATGCGCTCCGCGGCCGACCGCTTGGCCACCACAAGCGTGGACATCTCGGCGTGCGCCAGGAGGTGAGCGCCGATGAACTCCGGGTCGGCAGGACGCATGAGCGGGTTGTCCACCTGGAAGGTCATGAGCAGGTCGATCCTGCGCTCCTCCAGGTCCCCGAGGATGGCCGCCCGCTCCATGGCGCGGAAGATGCCCCCGTGCCCATCGGGCGAGAGCGCCAGGCGATCGGGGGCCGCGCGCAGGATGTCGCCGGTCAGGGGGTCAACCGCGGGCAGCATTCCCTGTACGAAGGTGGTCACCGAATCGGGCTGCAGGCCGAACATCAGGTGCTGCTCGAGGAAGTCCCGTGTGACGTCGTCGTTGTCGCGCGAGGTCATGAGCAGGAACGGCAGGTCGCAGCCGTAGCGGCGCCGGGTGGCGCCCACGCCTGCCGCGTGCACCTCGAAGAGGGTGGCGTTGCTCACCGGGCCGATGGGGAACATGCCCTTGGGGTGGTCGAACCCCAGGCGCGTTCCCTGCCCCCCGGCCAGCAGTACCACCGCCACCCGGCCGTCGCGCAGCGCCTGCTCCCCGGCCTCGAACGCCATGCGCCGGTGCTGGGCCGCGGCCTCGCCGCCCGGTAATGGCAGGCGATCCACCCGGGCCGGGCCGATGTCCGGGGTGGCCTGCGCGGCGGGCGTGCGCACCAGTTCATCCACCAGGCGCGTGACCAGCGCCAGGTCGATGGACGCCACCTCCAGCGCCAGCCGATCGGCCTGGTCCTGGGGCAGCACGCGGATGGAGTCCGCCAGGCGATGCTGCCCGGCGGCCTCCAGTTCGCTGATCAGCTGATCGCTCACGCGGGGGTGAGGCAGACCTTGATCACGCCCTCCTCGCGGGACTGCATCTTGCGGTAGCCGTCCGCGGCGTCCTCGAGCGACAGCTCGGTGGTGAGCACCGGCGCCGGGTCCAGGCGGCCGCCCTTCACGGCCTCCAGCAACTCGGGGAAGTACTTGGGGCCCGGCACCAGGCCACCGGTGATGGTGATGTTGCGCAGGAACTGGTCGAACCAGTTGATCTCGGGCACGTTCTGCATGAAGTGATCCATGCCCAGGCAGGCGATCGCGCCACCCGCGCGCACGGTGGCGTGCGCCGCCGCCATGGACGACTTGCCGCTGATGCTGTCGATCACCACGTGTGCGCCCTCGCCGTCGGTCATCTCCAGCACCTGCTCGCGGATCTCCTCGGGCTCGCGCGTGGTCACCACGCCGGTGGCGCCCAGCTGCCGGGCCACGTCCAGCCGGTCCTCGTGGTGGCCCAGGGCGATGATGTGCGCCCCGTCCATGGCCTTGGCGCCATGCACACCGCACAGGCCCACCGCGCCGTCGCCGATCACCACCACGTTGAAGCCGGGCTTCATGCCGGCGGTGCGCAGCCCGTGCCACGCCGTGGACATCACGTCCACCAGCGGCAGCATGGTCTTCTGGCGGTCCATGCCCGCGAGCTCCTCGGGCATGGGGATGAGCGTGGTCGACGCCAGCGGCACGCGCACGTATTCGCTCTGGCCGCCCTGCACCGAGCCATCGTGCTGCCAGGTGCGCGTCGCCCACCCGAACAGTGACCACGAGTTGCACGAGCTGTGCAGGTGCTCGTGGCACATGGGGCAGCTGCCGTCCAGCACGCTGCACGACGCCAGCACGCGGTCGCCGGGGCGCAGGTTGGTCACCTCCGCGCCCACCTCCTCCACGGTGCCGATGAACTCGTGGCCCAGCCGCGATCCGGGCTCGAACCCGAAGGCCGTACCCGCGTTGAGGATGTGCAGGTCCGATCCGCAGATGCCCGCCATGGTCACCTTCACCACGGCGTCGGTGGGCTTCTGGATCTGGGCATCCGGCACGTCCTCGACGCGGACGTCCTGGTCACCATGGAAGGTCAGGCCACGCATGTGTGCTCTCCCGGGTTGGCACGCGAACTGCGCCTAGTATCGCCGACGGATCCGGTGGAAAGGGCGTCGTACCGAAATGGCAAGTACCACCCGCGTGTGCTTCGTGTGCCTGGGCAACATCTGCAGGAGCCCCACGGCCGAGGCCATCATGGCCCACCGCCTGGGGCTCGAGGACGTGGGCGTGCACGTGGAGGTGGAGAGCGCCGGCACCGGTGACTGGCACGTGGGGCACCCGCCCGACGAGCGCGCGCTCGAGGAGGCCACGCGCCGCGGGGTGCCCATGGGCGGCACCGCCCAGCAGTTCACCGCGGCCGACTTCGACCGCTTCGACCTGGTGCTGGCCATGGACTCGGCCAACCGCGAGGCCCTACGGGCGCTGGCCCCCACGCCACAGGCCGCCGAAAAGGTGCACCTGCTGCGCGAGTTCGACCCTCAGGCGCACGGCGACCTCGACGTTCCCGACCCCTACTTCGGGGGCGCGGACGGATTCGTGGACGTGTTCGACATGGTGGACCGGTCCATCACGGGCCTCATCGCGCACATCGGGTCCACGCACGCCCAGGGGTGACCCCGCCCGACCCGCACCACATCGCCGCCCGCGCCGGGTCATCGGTCATCACCACGCGCACGGTTCCCGGTGGCGACATCTGCCAGGCACTGCGCATCGACCTGCTCGACATGCGGTCGTTGTTCGTCAAGCACCGCGCAGGCGCGCCGCCGGGCCTGTTCCGGTCAGAAGCCGCGGGGCTGGAATGGCTGGCGGCAGCCGGCGCCGTGCGCATCCCGGGCGTGGTGGCCGCAGGTGATGAGTGGCTTGCGCTCGAGTGGGTGGACCGCGGCGCCCCCGACCGCGCCACCGACGAGGCCCTGGGCCGGGGCCTTGCGCGCATCCATCGCGCGGGCGCCGAGGCCTTCGGCGCCCCGTGGCCGGGGTTCATCGGCACGGTGGCCGTGCCCAACGACCCCCGCCCCGACTGGCCCTCGTTCCTGGCCGAGTGCCGGCTCATCCCCCTGGCGCACGCCGCGGGCCTGGATGCCGACGCGCGCGCCCGGCTCGACCAGGTGATCGCCCGCCTTCCCGATCTGGTGGGCCCGCCCGAGCC
>JADHKZ010000082.1 GCA_016780995.1 Thermoleophilia bacterium
TCACCTGGTCCTTCACCCCGCCCACGTCGATGGTGAGGGTCATGTCGGCGGTGAAGTCGTAGTACCAGGGGTGGTCATGGGCGTGCAGCAGCCGGTGGCGCCATGAGCCGTCCTTCGCCGACATGTCCAGCGACTCGATGAGCCGCGGGTTGGTGACGTGCATGCGGAACGACTGGTCGCCCGACTGCCAGGTCCAGTCGAGCTCCGTGGGGTAGGGCTGCTTCTCGGGTGACGGCCCGGGCACGTCGCCGGAGGTGGCCAGGCGCAGCGGCAGGAAGTCGTCGGTGAGCAGCCGGTCGCTGGTGGCCAGCATCACCGTGGGCAGGTGGACCTGGCCCAGGCCCATCAGGCCCTTGGAGGTCATTCGGGCATACACCACGGTGTAGTCGCCGATGTGCGCGCGGCCCCAGTACCAGTGGTCCAGCCCGGCGTTCATCTGCCGGTTGCCCCAGTTGTGGTCGTGGTACCCCGTGCCGGCGACCTGCCGCGTGGCGCCGCCCGATGTGACCGTGCCCGCCACCGTGCCGTAGGGCACCGGCACCACCCACGCCAGGAAGTGCTTCTTCGCATGGTCGAACCACGTGACCCCCGCGCCCGGGCGCCACGATGGCGCGCCGCGCGCGAGCACCAGGTCGGCGCTTACATGCGTGCCCTCCAGGTGCAGGGTGTACTCGGCCAGGTCGCCCTGCACGTGGCTGGCGCCCGCCACCACGTGGCAGGCATCGGTGGAGGCCGAGAACTCACCCGGCGCCACCGGCACGGTCTCGCGGGTGGAGGTGCCGTCGGGCGCGCGATGGATGAGCAGCACCGACGGGCTGAGCGGCCCGTCGGCCGCCGCCGCGGGCTTGGTGTTGAACGTGGCCACCAGGGTGGAGCCGTCGTCCAGGTCCATGTCGAAGTACCACCACTCGAACGCGTGGTCCTGTTGGTCGTGCGACCGGAAGCCGTCCTCCCATGGCTCTACCTGGGGGCCGTCCAGGCCCATGAGGCGCATGGACTCCTCGCCCTGCTCGGCCACCTTCGCCCGGATCTCCGGGGTGTCGGGGATGTCGTGGGCGCTCATGGGCTCTCCAACGGGATCGTGCGGCTACCGGGCAGCGGCCGCGGGGGGCAGGAGGCGGGCAAGCACGTCGGCCAGGGTCATGACGCCCAGCACGCCACCCCGGTCGGTGACCAGCACCAGGTGGTTGCGGGTGCGGCGCATGGTGGCCAGCGCCGCGTGCAGCGTGGTGGCGGCGGGGATGGTGAACACCGGCCGCGCGAACTGCGCGGCGTTGGCGCCCAGGGGGTGCATGAGGGTGTCGCGCACATGCACCACGCGGTCGATGTGGCCGTCGGTTCCCATGAGCACGCGCAGGTGGCCGGTGCGGCGGGTGGCGTCCTGCACATCACCCACCGTGGCGTCTGGCGGAACCACCGTGAGGCCACGGCCACGGCGCACCAGCGAGCGCACGGTGTCCTCCTGCATCTCGAGCGCACCCGATATCTGGGCCGAGTAGCCCACGTCCAGTGCCCCCACGTTCACCGAATGCTCCACCAGGTGGCGCAGGCCGTCGGGGTCCTGCCCGGTCAGCACCGCGTCCACGGGGTTCACCCCCACGCGCGCCAGCATCCAGTTGGCCGCCTGGTTGAGGGCCCTCAGTGGCAGCCGGGTGACGCGCAGGAAGCCGCGCATGGGGAGCGACAGCAGGATGGCCGACTTCTCGGGGTGGGTAATGGCCCACGACTTGGGCGCCATCTCGCCGATGACCAGGTGCAGGAACGTGACGATGAACAGCGCCAGGGCGAAGGCCACCACGTCGGCGGTGACCTCCGGGAGCCCGGCGGCGCCCAGGGCGGGCATGAGCCAGTCGTGCACCGCGGGCTTGGTGAGCGCACCCAGGCCAAGCGCGCACAGCGTGATGCCCAACTGGGCGCCGGCCAGCAGCAGGGTGAGCTCCGATGCATTGCGCAGCGCCGCCCGTGCCGCGCGGCTGTGCTCAGCGGCCTCCTCCAGGCGGTGGCGCTTGGACCCGATGAGCGCGAACTCCACGGCCACGAAGAAGGCGCTCAGGGCGATGAGCGCGATGGTGGCCAGCACGATGCCCACGGTGGCCCCGGTCATGAGCGCCCCTCAGCGGTCACCCGCACCTCGGCGGGCACGTAGTTGCCGATGGTGACCACTTGGAACAGCAGGGCACGCGGGGCGTCGTCCTCGTCGATGAGCGTGGCGGGATCCAGGGGCAGCTCCACGCGCACGGTCTCGCCCTGGTCGGGCAGGCCACCGTGGTGGGCGATGATGAGGCCCGCGATGGTCTCGTAGTCACCCTCCGGCAGGGTGATGCGCAACGAGCGCTCCACCTCGTCCACGTGGGCGTCGCCGCCGATCAGCCAGCCATCGGCCGTGTTGATCGGGGGTGAGGGCTGGTCGGCGGCCTCGTCGTGCTCATCGGCGATCTCGCCCACCAGTTCCTCGGCCAGGTCCTCGAGGGTGAGGACCCCGCTGAACCCGCCGTATTCATCCACCACGCATGCCAGCTGGTTGCTCGACGCCTCCAGTTCGCGCAGCGCCTCGGGCAGCACCGTGAGGTTTGACACCACCAGCGCAGGGCGCATGATCTCGGTCACGGGGGTGTCGGCCGGCATGTCCATCTCCAGCACGTCGGCAAGGTGCACCACGCCCAGGATCTGGTCGGTGTTCTCTTCCAACACGGGATACCGCGAGTGGCCGCTCTTCATGAGACCGCGCACCTCGCCCAGGGTGTCCTCGTCGCTCACCACGGCCACGCGGGCCCGCGGCACCATGGCGTGCTCCACGTCCTCGGTGGGGAAGTCCAGGATGCGGTCGATCATCACTGCCAGGTCGTCCGACAGCTGCCCGCGCTCGCGCGAGTCGGCGATGATGCGCTCCAGGTCACGGGCGGTGGCCGCGTGCTCCACGTCGTGCACGGGCTCGATGCGCAGCAGGCGCAGCACCAGGTTGGATGATTGGTCGAAGAACCAGATGAGCCATCCGAACAGCTTGAGGAACAGCGTGGTGGAGCCCGCCAGCCACAGGGCCACGGGCTCCGGGCGCGCGATGGCCAGGTTCTTGGGGAAGAGCTCCCCGATGATCATCTGCAGGATTGTGGCCACCACCAGTGCGATGACGAACGCGATGGTGATGGACACGGCTTCGGGCACGCCCACGCCGCCCAGGATGGTGCTGAGGGAGTCGCCGATCAGCGGCTCGGCCACATAACCGGCCACCAGGGCGGTGATGGTGATGCCCAGTTGCGCACCCGACAACATGAATGAGGTGCGCCGGGTCACCCCCAGGGCCAGGCGGGCCCGCACCTCGCCGTCCTCCGCGCGTGCGGCCAGCTGCGACCGGTCCACGGCCATGTAGGAGAACTCCTGGGCCACGAAGTAGCCGGTGCCCACGCTGATGAGCAGCACGGCACCGATGCCCATCAGCAGGTACAGCACGCTCACGGGCGGTTCACTCCGTTGCGGCGCCCCATGCCGTCATCGGCACGGGGCGCGGGCATACTGGAATCGTCGTCCACGGTGCCCGGGGGCTCGCTCACGGCGGGAAGTATTGCATTCCCGCCCCGGGGACGGTCCCCCGGCGGGGACATGCCCCTTTTGGCGCGTTTTTGCGCTCTTTGCTGCCGGATTGCAACATTTGGCGCGAAGACCCGTCTTGCATCGTGGGCAACACTAGATGTAGTGTGCCCGCCCATGTGGCACACCCCACCCATAGTCTTTTTCGCATGATTTGCCCATATTGCGAGGGTTCCGAGCACCGCGTGATGGAATCACGCGTGCCGGACACCAAGGACGCCATTCGCAGGCGCAGGGAGTGCCAGACGTGTGGCAGGCGCTTCACCACGTACGAGCGCGTGGAGGAGATGCCCCTCATCGTGATCAAGAGCAATGGCGATCGTGAGCCATTCGACCGCGACAAGCTGCTGTCCGGGCTGCAGCGCGCCTGCCACAAGCGTCCCGTGCCCACCGCCCACCTGGAGACCGCCGTGCGCGACATCGAGGTGAGCCTGCGCAACCGCCTGAAGCAGGAGGTGTCCAGCAACGCCATCGGCGAGCTGGCGCTGCGCAGGCTGAAGGACGTGGACACGGTGGCCTACGTGCGGTTCGCATCGGTGTACCGGCAGTTCGAGGACACCGATGAGTTCGCCGACGAGCTCCACCGCCTGGAGCGCGAGCCCCCGCTGCCCCGAGGGCAGCGACCCCTGGATGAGCAGATGTTCGAGTTGCTCACCGAGCCCCCGCCCGCCGAGCGCCCGCCCCGCCGACGCCTGAGGGCGCTGGCCGGCGGCCTGGGGCTGGAGGACGACAGCACGACTGACAACACTGATGCCGAGGAGGCAACTGATGGCGACTGAGGTGGTCGGCACCGCGCCGAGCGACAAGACCAAGGCCAAGCGCGGGAAGGCCCTGGGGCTGCACCGTCACTTCACCAAGAAGGGCAAGCACCCCTACGACCTCCTCGAGTGGGAGCGCCGCACCGCCGGCATCTCATCCGGTGATGGCACCAGCGTGTTCGAGCAGGACAACATCGAGGTGCCGGCCGAGTGGAGCCAGTTGGCCACCAACGTGGTGGCCAGCAAGTACTTCCGCGGTGCAATGGGCAGCCCTGAGCGCGAGTACTCGGTGAAGCAGCTCATCGACCGCGTGGTGCTCACCATCAAGTCCTGGGGCCTTGAGGAGGGCTACTTCAACTCCAAGGACGAGGCCGAGGTGTTCGAGTACGAGCTCACGCACCTGCTCGTCAACCAGATGGCCGCCTTCAACTCGCCCGTGTGGTTCAACGTCGGCATGCGCGAGAACCCGCAGTGCTCCGCCTGCTTCATCCTCTCGGTGGAAGACACCATGGATTCCATCCTGTCGTGGATCGGCAAGGAGGGCATCATCTTCAAGGGCGGGTCCGGCTCGGGAATCAACCTGAGTGCCATCCGCTCGTCCAAGGAGCGCCTGTCGGGCGGCGGCGAGGCCTCGGGCCCGGTGTCGTTCATGCGCGGCGCCGACAGCTGCGCGGGCGCCATCAAGAGCGGCGGCACCACCCGCCGCGCGGCCAAGATGGTCATCCTCAACGTCGACCACCCGGACATCCGGGAATTCGTCAACTGCAAGGCCACCGAGGAGAAGAAGGCCTGGGCCCTCGGCGAGATGGGCTACGACATGGGGCTCAACGGCGAGGCCTGGAACAGCATCCAGTTCCAGAACGCCAACAACTCCGTGCGCATGACCGACGAGTTCATGTACGCCTACGAGGCCGGCGGCGACTGGCACACCACGGCGGTCACCACCGGCGAGGTGGTGGAGACCGTGAAGGCCCGCGAGCTCATGAAGGAGATCGCCGAGGCCGCGTGGGTGTGCGGTGACCCCGGCATGCAGTTCGACAGCACCATCAACCGCTGGCACACGTGCCCGGCATCGGGCCGCATCAATGGCTCCAACCCGTGCAGCGAGTACATGCACCTGGACGACTCCGCGTGCAACCTGGCGTCGTTCAACCTCATGAAGTTCGTGGACGACGACGGCGCGTTCCGCGTGGCCGACTTCCAGCAGGCCGTGGACGTGGTCATCACCGCCATGGACATCATCGTGGCGCGCTCCGGGTACCCCACCGAGCAGATCGGCATCAACGCCCGCAAGTACCGCCAGCTGGGCCTGGGCTACGCCAACCTCGGCGCACTGCTCATGAGCCACGGCCTTCCGTACGACAGCGAGGACGGCCGCGAGTACGCCTCTGCCATCACCGCGCTGATGACCGGCCGTGCGTATGCCATGAGCACCCGCCTGGCCGAGCGCATGGGTGCGTTCGAGGGCTACGAGCCCAACGCCAAGGCCATGAACGGCGTCATCCGCAGCCACCGCCGCGCGGCCCAGGACATCCCCGACGGCCGGGTGCGCGACGAGGCCGTGCTGGCCGCTGCGCGCGACGAGTGGGACACCGCCGTGGACCGCGGCGAGGTGTTCGGCTACCGCAACTCGCAGGCGTCGGTGCTGGCCCCTACGGGCACCATCGGCTTCATGATGGACTGCGACACCACGGGAGTGGAGCCCGACATCGCGCTGGTCAAGTACAAGCGGCTGGTGGGTGGCGGCGTCATCAAGATGGTCAACAACACCGTGCCGCAGGCCCTTCAGAAGCTGGGCTACCACGAGGAGGCCATCAAGCAGATCGTGGCCTTCATCGACGAGCACGAGACCATCGAGGGCGCCCCGGGCCTCAAGGATGAGCACCTGGCGGTGTTCGACTGCGCGTTCACGCCCGCCAATGGCGAGCGCAGCATCCACTACCGCGGCCACATCAAGATGATGGGCGCAGTGCAGCCCTTCATCTCGGGCGCCATCAGCAAGACCGTCAACATGCCCAACGAGGCCACGCCCGAGGACATCGCGGCTGCCTACGTGCTGGCGTGGAAGGAGGGGGTCAAGGCCCTCGCCATCTACCGCGACGGCTCAAAGCGCACGCAGCCGCTGTCCACCGGCAAGGAGTCGCCGGCCGACATGAAGGCGGCCACCGACGCCGCCGCCGCGCCGGCCAAGGTGAACCGCCGACGCCTGCCGGACGAGCGCCAGGCCATCACGCACCACTTCCGCATCCTCGACCACGACGGCTACATCACCGTCGGGATGTACGAGGACGGCAGCCCGGGCGAGGTCTTCATGAAGATGGCCAAGCAGGGCTCCACCGTCAGCGGCCTCATGGACTCGCTGGCCATCTGCATGAGCCTGGCCCTGCAGCACGGGGTGCCGCTCAGCACGCTGGCCAACAAGCTCAGCCACATGCGGTTCGACCCGTCGGGCTTCACCGGCAATCCGGAGATCCCCAGCGCCAAGTCGATCGTCGACTACCTGGTGCGCTGGCTCTCGGCCAAGTTCCTCACCGAGGAGGAGAAGCGCTCGGTGGGCATCATCACCGAGAGCATGCGCGCCGAGCTCGAGGGCCAGGTACCCCTGGGCGAGGAGCCGGTGGCAATCGAGGGCAGCGCCCAGGGCGTGACCGTGGTGGAGACCGCCCCGGCCGAGCCCGCCCAGCCGAAGGCCCAGACCTCGCTCGACGTGGGCCTGGCCCAGAGCGCCGGCCTGTCGGTGCAGCTCGACCAGGACGGCGCCATCTGCGGATCCTGCGGCTGGACCATGGTGCGCTCGGGCTCCTGCTACAAGTGCATGAACTGCGGGAGCACCTCGGGCTGCAGCTGATGTAAGGCGTCACTTATAGGCGGTACAGAAGGGGCCCTTCGGGGCCCCTTCGCTGTTGCCGAGGGTGCCAGGCGGCCCTCGACGGGATCGAGCAGCACCGACCCCGGGCGCAGT
>JADHKZ010000008.1 GCA_016780995.1 Thermoleophilia bacterium
GGGTACCACGCTGCGCATCACCGTCCGGGCCTCCATGGGCGCCGCCCTGGATCGCAGCGGGGGCTTCTGCGTGGCGCCGGACTGGGCCGCGGTGGGGCTGCCCGCCGCGGCGCCCGCGTGCATGGACGGCCGCGGCGCCACCCGCGCGCAGATGACCGCCCATGTGCCGGAGGTCACGGTGATCGCCGACTCGGTGGGAACGGGCCTTGACTACATCGCGGGCGGGCGCGCCCGAGCCACCGGCGGCTGGTCGGCCGTGTTCGACCTGAAGGTGTGCCGCCGGCTGGTGGCACCCCCGTGCCCTCCCAATCCCCCCAGCGCGCTCAAGGTGATCCGCAGGCTGGGCCCGGGGGTGGGCGACATCGCCGTCATCCATGTGGGCTACAACGACTCTGGCGCGCAGTACGACGTGGCGCAGGTGATGGCGGCACTCAAGGCGCGCGGGGTGACGCGCGTGGTGTGGGTGAACCTGCAGGGCATCGCGCCGTTCGCGCCGGGCGTGAACGCGGCCATCTCACGCGCGGCGGGTCGCTACGACTGGCTGCAGGTGGGCAACTGGAACGCCCGCAGCGCCGGGCGCAGCTGGTTCACCTCCGACCGCGACCACGTCACCCCGTCGGGCGCGTACGCGCTTGCCGCCTTCTACCGCGAGGAGATCGCCCGGGCCATCCGGGCGATGCGGGATCAGGCGGGGTCGCCGCCCAGGTAGGCCGCCAGGCGGCGGAAGCTGCTCTGGAACCCCATCTCGGCGTTCTCGCCCCGGAACTCCTCGGGCACGTTGGTCTGCAGCACGGTCACGCGCGTGCGCCCCTCGCCGATGTCCTCGAACGAGATGACGCACCGGATGTCGAGGCCGGGCTCGTGGAACGCCACGTGGTCGGGCGCCATCACGTCGGCGAACGTGCCGGTCATGGGGAACTCGTCGTCGCCCACCTTCATCACCATGTTGAAGGCCCCGCCGGGCACGGGCTCCAGGTCCACGGAGTCGGGCGGGATCTCCACGCCCTCGGGGGCCCAGAAGTGCGGGATGGCCTCGGGGTCGGTGTAGGCCGCGAACACGCGCTCACGCGGGGCGTCCACCTCGCACGAGATCTGGAAGTCCCCGCGGGGACCGAACTGTGGTGACTGGTCGCTCATGGCGCGGCACGCTAGCGCGTGGCGCTAGCCGACCACGCGTCCCACGCTCACCTGGGTGACGCGCCCGGCCGTGCCGAACCGGATCGTGGTGACCGTGTTGCCCGGCAGGGGCTCGCCCAGCGTGCACTCATGCGGGCCCGCCCCGGATTCGGCGCCCGGCAACTGGGCACGCACGGCCGCGGCGGTGGATCCCACGCCGATGCCGTTGGGCATGCGGATGCCGCGGTCGGTGACGTCGATGTGGATCACGCGCCCGCCGGCGCCATCCCAGCGTCGCACCCGGATCCCGGGCCAGGCCAGGTCCACGAAGGCACCGAGCTCGGTGCGCGTGGCGCGTCGGTGCTGCGGTCGCCCAAGCACCTTGATCACCTGTGCCTCGCTCATGCCCAGGCGCACGCCGCCCGCGCCCTGGCCGGGTCGCACCTGGTGGTCGGGCATCGGGGCACCGAATGCGCTGGCCGCGGGGGCCAGCGAGGCCGCCGCGATCACGGCGAGGCTGCGCGGGTACATGCAGGGGATCATTCCCACTCCCGCGCCCCGCCCCGCCCCCGAGGTTCCCGGGGCACGTCGCGACGCGACATGGTCAGTCCACGATCTCCAGGGGGTGGCGCACCTGGATTTCCGAGCCCTGGGCCCTCAGGTGGTTGCGGATCTGGATGGCGCAGCCCGGGTTGGCCACCGCCACCACGCGCGCTCCCGTGGCCATGATGGCCCGCGCCTTCTGCTCGCCCAGGGTGGCCGCCATCTCGGGTTCCAGCACGTTGTAGATGCCGCCCGCCCCGCAGCACCTGCCGCCATCACCCAGGTCCACGGGGGTTGCCCCGGCGTCGCGCAGCACGCGCCGCACCTCGGGACCGATGCCCTGGGCGTGCAGGTGGTGGCAGGCGTCGTGCACGGCTACCCGCTCGTCCACGGTGCGCGCGGGTGGGGCATCCAGCTCCACGGCGTCGCGCACGCGGGCGCTGAACGCCCGCGCGCGGTCGGCCCACGCGGGGTCGTCAGCCAGCAGGTGGCCGTAGGAGCGCAGGTGCGCGCTGCACCCGGCGCTGTCGGCCACCACCACCTGGGCGCCCTCCATCTCGGCGATGCGCTGGCGCGCCAGGTGGCGGGCCTCCTCCACCTCGCCCGCATGCGCGGCCAGGGCGCCGCAGCACCCGCCCTGCGCCGGGGTGGTGGCGCGGTACCCCGCGCGGCCCATGGCGTGCAACGTGGCGCGGTGCGCGGGGCGGAAGGCGATGTCCATCACGCAGCCGGTGAGCAGCATGGCCTCCGGGCCGTCGCCCACGGGCTCCGGCAGCGGCTGCCGCATGCCGCGCAGGGTCACCCGCGGGGTGGCCATCCTCAGCCGCGCGGGGGCCAGGCGGTCCAGCCGCAGGGCCTGCATCACGGCCAGGCCCCAGCCCATGAGCCGCGTGAGGCGCCGGTGGCCGATGACCCCGTTGATCCCCGCGCGGCGCACGGCGCGCTCGGCGACGGGGCGCGCGGCCTCGGTCTGCGCGCGCGCGGCCTCGATGAGCCGGCCGTAGGGCACCGATGACGGGCAGGCGGCCTCGCATGCCCGGCATGCCAGGCACTCGTCGGTGAAGCGGGTGAAGTCGCCGTCCACCGTGGCCTGGCCCTCCTGCACCGCGCGCATGGCGGCGATGCGGCCCCGCGGCGACGAGGTCTCCAGGCCGGTCACCCGGAAGGTGGGGCAGTGGGGCAGGCACAGGCCGCACTGCACGCAGGTGTTGAGGTCGTCGTGCGTGGGTGCCGGGACGCCCGGGATCCAGTTGGCGCTCATGCCGGCACCGCCTCGCGGGCCGCGAAGCGGCCGGGGCACATGATGCCTGCGGGGTCGAAGGATTCGCGGATGCGACGCATGATGTCGGCCCCGGCCGGCACCGGCCCGAAGGGGTCGGCCCGCAGCGCGTGGTCGCCGTCCACCACCTGCGCGTGGCCGCCGTGCAGCATGGCCAGGTCGCGCACGGCCGCCACCTGGGCGGCCGACTCCACGGCCACCAGGCACACGCCGGTGCCCATCCAGGCCTCGTAGCCACGCCCGTCCTCAGCCAGGCGGCGCACCAGCGCGGGCAGCGCGGCCGGGGGCACGCCGGCCTCCACCGTGCCCGCGCCCACCGGCTCCGCGGGCTCGTGGCCCGGTGCCATGCCCGGGGGCGCCACCACGTCGCCGGGCACGCCGGTGAGGCACACGTGCAGCGCGCCGGGGCGCAGGATGACCGCCGTGGGGCGGTGCAGCGCCGAGAGCACCTCCTGGGCCAGAGCCAGCATGTGGTCGTCGTCCCCGGTAGCCGTGAACCACTGCTCGGCCATGGGCAGCGGCCACAGGCGCACGGTGGCCTGCACGATCACCCCCAGGGTGCCCAGCGATCCCGTGAGCAGGCGCGGCAGGTCATAGCCGGTGACGGTCTTCACCGTGCGCCCGCCGCCCTTCACGATGCGCCCGTCGCCCGTGGCCACCACCACCTCCAGCAGCGAGTCGCGCACCGGGCCGAACCGCAGGCGCCTGCGCCCGCTGGCCGCCGCGGCCAGCACGCCGCCCACGGTGGCGTCGGGCTGCGCCGGGGCCTGGGGCCAGCCCTGCCGGTGGGCGGCGGCGGCCTCCTGCACCTGCCCCACGGTCACCCCGCCCTCCACCGTGATGGTCATGTCGTCGGGCAGGTGGTCCACCACGCGGCAGAGGCCGCCCGTGTGGATGACGTCGTCGGGCGTGAACGGCCATCCGCGGTGCGCGTGCAGCCCGCCGCCGCGCACGTCCACCACCCGGCGGTCGGCCGTGGCCCCGCGCAGCACCTGCGCCATCTCCTCGCGCGTGGCGGGGGTCAGATCCACGTGCCCTCCGGCACCTGGGTGTCGGCCAGGCCCACCTCGCCGCAGCGCGTGCCCGTGGGCAGCACCTTGTCGGGGTTCATGCGCCCGTCGGGGTCGAACGCCCGGCGCACGCAGGCCTGGGCCTGCAGGTCGTCCTCATCGAACACCAGCGGCATGTAGTCGCGCTTCTCCACGCCGATGCCATGCTCGCCAGACAGCGTGCCGCCCATGGCCACGCAGGCGCGCACGATCTGGTCGCCTGCGCGCATGGCCCGCTCGGTCTCGTCGGGGTCGCTGCGGTCGAGCGCGATGATGGGGTGCAGGTTGCCGTCGCCCGCGTGGAACACGTTGAGGCACATCACGCCCTCGCGTTCCGTGATCTCGGCGATGACCTCCATGATCTCCACCAGGCGCGTGCGCGGCACCACGCAGTCGTGCAGGTAGTACGACGGCTTCACGCGCGCCACCGCCCCGAACGCCGTCTTGCGCGCCTTCCACAGCAGCGCGCGCTCGTCCTCGTCCTGGGCCACCCGCACCGTGCGCACGCCGTGGCGGGCCGCCACGCGCTGCACCACCGCCGTGCCGGTGTCCACCTCGGCGGGGGTGCCGTCCACCTCCACCAGCAGCAGCGCCGCGGCATCGGTGGGCAGGCCCGCGTGCACGAACTCCTCCACGGCCAGGGTCATGTTGCGGTCCATCATCTCCAGCGCGGCCGGGATGACCCCCTCGGCGATGATGGCCTGCACCACCGCCGACGCGTCGGCCACCGACGTGAAGTCGAGCAGCATGGTGCGCACGTCGGGGGGCAGGGGGGTGAGGCGCAGCAGCACGCGGGTGACCACCCCCACGGTGCCCTCGGCGCCCACCACCACGCCGCGCAGGTCGTAGCCCGGCGCATCGGGCGCCACGCCGCCCAGCACCTGCACGGTGCCATCGGGGCGCACCAGCTCCACCGCCAGCACGTGCTGCACGGTCACCCCGTAGGCCAGGCAGTGCGGGCCGCCGGCGTTGGTTCCCACGTTGCCGCCGATGGAGCATGCCTGCTGGCTGGAGGGGTCGGGGGCGTAGTGCAGTCCCAGATGCGCCACCGCGGTGCTCACATCCAGGTTCAGCACCCCCGGCTGCACCCACACGCATGAGTTGGCCACGTCCACCGGTTCCATCTCGCGCATGCGCGCCAGCGAGATGACCAGCCCGCCGTCCAGGGGCACGGCGCCCCCGGTGAGGCCGGTGCCCGACCCGCGGGGGGTCACCTCCACGCCGGCCTGGTGCGCCAGCCGCATGCACGCGGCCACCTCGTCGGTGGTCTCGGGCAGGGCCACCATGCCGCAGTCGCCGCCTACGATCGATCCGTCGTGCGAGTAGAGGTTGCGCGCAAGATCACCCATGAGCAGCCGGTCGGCACCGAGGATCTGGCGCAGGCCATCGGCCAGCTCGGCGGCGGCGGTGGTCACGCCACGCCCGCGGGCACGGCGCCCCCGGCCCGGTCGGCCGCGGCCTCGCCGGCCTCGATGGCGGTCACCACGGTGCCGCCGCGCGCAAGCTCCAGCCCGTCGAGCGACGCCAGCCAGGTGGGGGCCCGCATGGCCTCGCCCACCCGCCAGGCCTCCACCAGCGGGTAGGCCCGCGGCATGCGCACCACCTTCAGCATGCGGAATGCCGAGGGGGCGTCCACCCAGCCCAGGGGGTGTGCCATCGCATCTGCCACGGCGCGCGCCAGGGCCGCGTCGTCCAGCGACCACCACGGATCGTCATCGCCGCCTGTGCCGTACACCTCGGCGCAGAGCACGGTGCGCCCTGCGGGCACCATGCCCGGGTCCCAGTTGATGAACTCCGCGATGCGCGAGAACGGCACCTCGGGGTGGTTCACCTGGATCCAGGCTTCGTCCGACACCGGCGCGCGCTCGGCCATGAGGTACACCAGCGCCACCGCGCGCATGGTGATGGGGGGCAGCAGGCCCTCGGGCGCCGCGGGGTCCGCCGCGCGCACCACCAGCCCGGGCGTGACGGCCGAGATCACCGCATCGGCATGGATGGTGCCCGGGTCGTCTCCGCCCACCTCCACGCCCGTCACGCGGCCGCCCCGGTGGTGCAGCGCGGTCATGGGCGTGCCCAGTCGCACCGTGCCGCCCGCCTCGCCCACCGCCCGGTGCATGGCCTCCATGAGCGACCCGATGCCCCCGGGCGGGAACCAGAAGCCGTCGGGCGCGCGCTGCTCGTCGCGCAGCTTCACCGCGCGGTCGGCGGCGATGACCTCCAGCGGCCAGCCGTCCACCTTCTCCATGTACTGCCGGATCACCCTGTCGCGGAACGACGCCCCCACGGTGGAGCCCAGCTCACCCGCGGCGGTGCCGTCGGGGGCCACGGCGTCGGGCACGTGGTCCGGGTGCTGGTCGATGTAGCGGCCCGGCACCACCCGGCCATCCTGCAGCCGTGCCACCGGGCGGTCCACCCAGATGAGCTCCTGCCCCAGCAGGTGCTCGGCCCAGTCCACGCGCTCGGCGGTGCGCAGGAACGGGATGTGACCGCCCAGGTCGTAGCGGCAGCCATGCGACTGCAGCGTGCGGCACAGGCCGCCCACCTGGGGGCCGGCCTCGAGCAGCGTGACGCGCGCGCCCCCACGCGCCGCGCGCAGGGCCGCGGCGAGCCCGGCGGGGCCCGCACCCAGCACCACCACGTCGCTGCGGGAGTCCATTACCCGGCACGGTGCCGCCTTCGGGGCCGAACGTCAACCCATGTCTGGCCATGACGGCCTGCCGCGCTGCACTATCCTCGCCCGTCGTGCGCCTTGCCGTGCTCATCATCGCCGCTGTGCTGGTCGTCGGGGCCGGGCTGGCAATCATCCGCACCATGTGGGGCATGCGGGCACCCCTGGCGCGCGGTGCCACCAGCTCCACCGAGACCCTGTGGCTGGTGCTCCCGCTGGCCATGTCGGTGGCCCTGGTGGCATGGACGGCCTGGGTGATGCCCTGATGGCCACCACGACCGCCGACGTCGTGGCGCGGCCACCGGGGCTGCTGCGCGACCTGGTCACCCTCACCAAGCCGCGCATCATCTCGCTGCTGCTGGTCACCACCGTGTGCGCCATGTTCGCGGCCGAGCAGGGCGTGCCCGGCGGCTGGCTCATCCTCTGGACGGTGGTCGGGGGCTACCTGTCGGCAGGTGGCGCCAACACCATCAACCAGTACGTGGACCGCGACATCGACGCGGTGATGGGCCGCACCGATCGCCGCCCCATCGTGGCCGGGCGCATCTCCGCGGCCGCCGCGCTGTGGTTCGGCGTCGGCCTGGTGGTGGCCAGCGTGCTGGTGCTGGGCTTCCTCACCACCTGGCTGGCGGCCGGGCTGTCGCTGGTGGGCGTGGCGCTGTACGTGGGCCTCTACACCCTGTGGCTCAAGCGCACCACCATCCACAACATCGTCATCGGCGGCGCGGCAGGCGCGATACCGCCCCTGGTGGGCTGGGCCGCGGTGACCGGCGACCTCACGTTCGGCGCGGTGCTGCTGTTCGCCATCGTGTTCGTGTGGACGCCGCCGCACTTCTGGGCGCTGGCCCTGATGATCCGCAAGGACTACACCGAGGCCGGGGTGCCCATGCTCCCGGTGGTGTACGGCGAGCAGGCCACCCGCCTGCAGGTGCTGCTGTGGACCCTGGTGATGCTGGGCACCACCCTGCTTCCCTACGCCGCGGGCGCCGGCGTGCTGTACCTGGCGGGCGCGCTGGTGCTGGGCCTGCCCTTCCTGTGGATGGCCGTGCAGCTGTGGCGGGGCGATGAGCGCCGCGCGTGGGCCGCCATCACGTTCCACTACTCGCTCCTGTACCTGGCGTTGCTGTTCGTGGTGGTCGCCGTGGACGCGGCGCTGTGAGGATGCGCCTGGGGTTCTTCGGCACCCCCCTGGGGATCATCTTCTCCACGGTGCTCATCGACCTGATCGGCTTCGGGATCGTCATCCCGCTGGTGCCGCTCTATGCCGAGAAGTTCGGCGCCTCGGTGGTGGAGATCGGGTTCCTCACCGCGGTGTACGCCCTGATGCAGCTGATCTTCGCCCCGGTGCTGGGGCGGGTGTCCGACCGCTACGGCCGTCGCCCGGTGATCCTGGGGTCGCTCATGGGGTCGGCCATCGCCTGGCTCATGTTCGGGTTCGCGCCCGCGCTATGGGTGCTGTTCCTGGCGCGCATCCTCGATGGCATCTCGGGCGCCTCGTACGCCGCCGCGCAGGCCTACGTGGCCGACATCACCACCGATGAGGACCGCGTGCGGGGGATGGGCCTCATCGGCGCGGCGTTCGGCCTGGGGTTCATCATCGGCCCGGCCATCGGCGGCCTGTTCGCGGCCATCGATCCGCGCGCGCCATTCATCGTGGCGGCCGCCGCCGCGCTGGCCAACTTCGCCATCGCCTGGAAGCGCCTGCCCGAATCCCGCCCCCGAGGTAGCCGCGAGGGAACCCAGCAGTCGCGCTGGTCCGCCCTGTTCCGCGCGGTGGGATCGCGCGACTATGGCCCGCTCATCTGGATCTCGTTCCTGGGTGGCCTCGGATTCGTGGGGATGGAATCGGTGTTCTCGCTGTTCGGCAACCGGCGCTTCGACTTCGGGCTCACCGAGACCGGCCTGGTGTTCGTGTTCATCGGCGTGTTCGCGGCCATCGTGCAGGGCGGCCTGGTGCACCGGCTCACCGCGCGCGTGGGCGAGTGGCCCGTGCTGCGCGCCGGCCTGTGGCTGACCGCCGCCGCGCTCCTCCTCATGTCCTTCACCACCGAATTGTGGGCGCTGTTCCCCGTGCTGGTGATGCTTGCCGTGGGCTCGGGCTTCACCTTCCCCACCGTCAACGCCATCGTGTCGCAGCGCGCGCCCGACGATGACCAGGGCAGCATCCTGGGCGTGCTGGCATCGGCAGGGGGCCTGGCACGCCTCGTCGCCCCCATCGGCGCCACCGTGCTGTTCCAGGAGGTGGGGGTGGGGTCGCCGCTCCTCATCGGCGGGCTGCTGTTCGTGGCGTGCGGTGTGATCGCCGCCACCCCGCTGGTCCGCAGGCCGGCCGTGACATGACCGCTGCCGTTTTTCCCGGACGGGGGATCAGGGACAACGTGCCCCCCGAATCAGGGCCGTGTCGCGCCCCCTTCTCCGACTAGGATTTTCACTCGTGTACAAGAACGTTCCGATCATCCCGCTCGCCGTCATTGGCATCGTCATCGCCGCCATCACGGCGGCGCAGGCGCTGCTGATCGACTGGCTTCCCCCGGCGCAGAGCGAGCAGGCCGAGCGCACCTTCGGCCTGCTGTGGTTTCTCTTCTGGCTCAGCGCCATCTTCTTCGTCATCGTCACCAGCATCCTCGTGTACGCCGTCTGGAAGTGGCGCGCGAAGGACGACGACCTCGAGGATGGCCCGCCGCACCACGGCAACACCAAGCTCGAGATCGTCTGGACCACGATCCCGGTCATCGCGCTCATCACCGTGGCCGTCTACGGCTACATCGTGCTGGAGCGCAACGAGGCCGTCGCCGCCGACCGCGTGAACGTGGACGTGTACGCCCAGCAGTTCAACTGGACGTACGGCTATCCCGATGCAGGGATCGAGACGGGCACCTTGGTGGTGCCGGTGGATCGCCAGGTGCAACTGAACCTGCGCGCGCGCGACGTGATCCACGACTTCTGGGTGCCGGAATTCGGCATCAAGGGCGACGCCGTGCCGGGCATCACCCACACCCTCTGGATCAACCCCACCAAGGAGGGCACGTACCCCGTCATCTGTGCCGAGCTCTGCGGCGTGGGCCACAGCGTGATGCGCTCCGAGGTGAAGGTGGTGTCGGAGCAGGAGTTCCAGGCCTTCCTCACGCGGTCCACCGGGCGCGTCAAGGCCGGGACGGCCGCGGCCACGGCCGCCGCCAAGCTGGAGACCGCGCCCGGTGACGAGGCGGCGGGCAAGACCATCTTCGAGGCCAAGTGCAGCGGCTGCCATGCCGGCCTCGGCACCGAGGCCGGAGGCGTGGGCCCGCAGCTCAAGGGCACCACGCTCGACACCGCGGGCATCCGCAACGTGGCCAAGAACGGCCGCGGCGCAATGCCCGGTGGCCTGGTCAGCGGCACCGAACTGGCCGACGTCGTGGCCTACGTAGAGTCGATCAAGTAGCCAACCCGAGACCGAGCGAATACGACATGGCAACTCACGCACCCGCTCCCGCACACGCCTCTGGTGGTGGTCATGGCGACCACGAGATCCACCAGGACCCGCGTCCGGTCTCGTATTGGTGGATCCGTGCCGCCTACGGCACGGTGGGGGCCATCCTCTTCTCTTTCCTGCTGGTGTTCCTGCTTCGGGTGGGCTTCGGGTTCGAGCCGCTGTGGGACGGCGAGGTGTACGCCACCGTGGCCGGCCTCCTTGGTGGAATCGGGTTCCTGTGGGGCATTGGCTGCTTCGACTTCTGGCTGGGCTGGGCCAAGGGCGACGACATCTCCCAGGAGGATCACTCCTTCCATGGGGTGACCAACTGGAAGCAGTACTTCCGCATCAACACCGACCACAAGGTCATCGGGGTCCAGTACCTGGCGATGACCTTCTTCTTCATGCTGTGGGGCGGCCTCATGGCCCTGCTCATCCGCACGGAGCTCGCCGCCCCGGGCCAGCAGATCGCCGACGGCCAGACCTACAACGGGTTCCTCAGCATGCACGCCACGCTGATGATCTTCGTGTTTGCCGTGCCGGTGTTCGGCGGCCTGGCCAACTACGTGCTGCCCATCATGCTGGGCGCCAAGGACATGGCCTTCCCGCGGCTCAACGCTCTGTCGTTCTGGTTCCTGCCGGTGGCCGGATTCATGTTCCTGGCCAGCATGTTCACCGGCATGTTCGCGTCGGCGTGGACGGCCTACCCGCCGCTGGCCAGCCAGGGCACCACGGGCCAGACGCTGTTCGCGCTGGGCGTGCAGTTCGCCGGGGCGTCATCCATCGCCACGGCCATCAACTTCCTGGCCACAATCATCACCATGCGGGCGCCGGGCATGACCATATGGCGCATGCCCATCCTGGCGTGGGCCACCGCGGTCACCTCGGTGCTGGCGGTGTTCGCCACGCCGTTCGTGGCGGGCTCGCAGTTCCTCACGTTGTTCGACCGGATCATGGGCACCAACTTCTTCGTGCCCGACCAGGGCGGCGACGTGATCATGTACCAGCACATCTTCTGGTTCTACTCCCACCCCGCCGTGTACATCATGCTGCTCCCGGGCCTGGGCATCATCAGCGAGGTCATCGCCACGTTCGCGCGCAAGCCGCTGTTCGGCTATCGCGCCATGGCCTTCTCGCTGGTGGCCATCGCCGTGCTGGGCTTCGGCGTGTGGGCGCACCACATGTTCGTGTCCGGCATGGCCTCGTGGCTGCGCGTGCCGATGATGATCACCACCATCATCATCGCGGTGCCCACCGGCGTGAAGGTGTGGTCGTGGCTGGCCACGCTGTGGGAAGGCAAGATCCACATGAAGACGCCCATGCTCTGGGCGTTGGGCTTCCTCTTCACGTTCGTGATGGGTGGCCTGTCGGGCGTGTTCCTCGGAGTGGTGCCGGCCGACATCCAGGTGTCGGACACCTACTTCGTCACCGCCCACCTGCACTACGTGCTGTACGGCGGCAGCGTGTACACGGTGTTCGCGGCCGTCTACTACTGGTTCCCCAAGATGACGGGGAAGATGTACTCGGAGCGCCTCGGGCAGTGGCACTTCTGGCTCACGTTCGCCGGCACCCAGCTCACGTTCCTGCCCATGCACTGGCAGGGCCTGCAGGGCATGCCCCGCCGCGTGGCCGACTACGACCCCCGCTTCGCGACGGTCAATGCCATCGAAACGGTGGGCTCCTACATGCTCGGGGTCGCCACCATCATCTTCTTCTACAACGTCATCGTGTCGTGGAAGTCGGGTCCGAAGGCGCCATGGAACCCCTGGCGCGGAAAGACCCTGGAGTGGATGGTGTCGTCGCCCCCGCCGCTCTTCAACTTCGACGTGGTCCCGCAGGTGGTGGGTGGCCCGTACCAGTACGGCATCCCCGACGCGCGCCACGCCGTGGTGTTTGCCCCCGAGGAGTTCGGCGGCGAGCTGAAGGAGGACACCCGCTACCCGGTGCTGGTGGTGGCCAACCAGACCCTCACCTCGCAGGCGCTGGTGGACGAGATCCGCTCCCGCGATTCCGAGGGCCTGTGGTCGTTCGAGTTGGTGCTGCCGCTCGAGGGGGGTGACCGCGAGGTGGCCGAGCGCCGCCTGGCCACCGCACTGGCCGTACTCGCCGAGTACGGCGTGTCGGCCACGGGCCGCATCGCCGACGGGGACGTGGTGGAGGTGGCCACGCAGGCGGCGGCCGCCAGTCACCCGCACGAGTTGGTGATGGCCACCCTGCCGCTGCGCGACAGCGTGTGGATGAAGAGCGACTCGGTGGACAAGGTGCGCAAGGCCACCGGCGTGGCCATGAGCCACGTGGTGGTGCCGGCCAACGATGCCCGCGCCATCGGCGCCGCCGGTGCACTGCCGCTGGTGATGGTGGTGGCAACCGACGCCGTGGGCGCCGAGGCCCTGGCCACCGCCGTGCGCACCCGCGCCGACGCCGAGCCCGCCCGCTTCGCCGTCATCTCGCCGCTCGACCTGCCCGAGCCCCGCTGGGGTGCCGAGGCCGGCGAGCTGCGCCGCCAGGCCGGCGAGGCAATGACCGCCACCGTGAATGCGCTGGTCAACTCCGGCGTGGCGGTGGAGGGCCAGGTGATGGACGACGGCCCCGCCGACGCCCTGCCGCTGGCCATCAAGGCATACGGCCCGTCCCGCATCGTGATCGCCGGCGTCAACGGCGAGGCGCGCGGGCTGGCCGAGGCCGCCCAGGCTGCTGCGGGGGACGTCCCGGTGGACACCGTGAACCTCGGCGCCACGGCGGGGGCATAGGCATGGCCACCACGGCAGCCCCCACACCGGCCACCACCGGGCACCAGCCCGAGCCGAAGAAGCACATGAACGCGGCGCTCATCTCGATGCTGCTGTTCATCGGGTCGGAGCTCATGCTGTTCGCCTCGCTGTTCACGGCGTACTTCTTCATCCGCTACGGCGTGGCCAACGAGACCTGGCCGCCGCTCAAGGAGAACGGCGAGCCCTTCAAGCTCCCTGTGCTGCTCACCGGGGTCAACACGCTCATCCTGGTGGCGTCGTCGTTCACCCTGTGGTGGGGCGAGAAGCGCCTTGCCGCTGGCGACAACAAGGGGCTCATCCGCGGGCTGTGGGTGACCATCCTCATGGGTGGCGTGTTCCTCATCATCCAGCTCAACGAGTACGCCCACCTGGGCTTCACCCCGCAGGACCGCGCGTTCAGCGGCGCCTTCTACACCCTCACCGGGTTCCACGGCGCGCACGTGCTGGTGGGCCTCATCGTGCTGAGCCTCTGCCTGCGTCGGGCGTACCGCCACGACTTCTCGCACTCGTACAACACGCCGCTCACGGCGGCCTCGTACTACTGGCACTTCGTCGACATCGTCTGGGTGCTGCTGTTCATCCTCGTCTACGTGATCTAGGTACTCCGTTGCGCTCACGCCTCATCGCACTGTCCGCCGCTGTTGCCCTGGGGGGCGCCGCCCTCGCCCTGTCCGGTTGCGGCAGCGCAGAGGATGCCCTGGCCACGGCCGACACGGCCAGCGGCAAGACGCTCTTCGTGCAGTCGTGCGGCGGGTGCCACACGCTGGCCGACGCCGGCACCAAGGGGATCAGCGGCCCCAACCTGGACGATGCCTTCCGCTACCCGCGCAACCAGGGGTTCGAGGAGACCCAGTTCTACGGGGTCACCAAGCGCTGGATCGAGATCTCGCCCCAGCCCGACAAGCCCGGCTCGTACCCGGTAGCCATGCCGCAGAATCTGGTCACGGGCCAGGACGCCGTGAACGTGTCGGCGTACGTGGCCAAGTTCGCGGGCATCAAGCCCGACAGCCAGGTGCGCCCGATCTCGCCGGCCGTCAAGGGCACGCCGCCGGCACCCGGTGACGGACCGGCCACTCCGGCCGACGGGGGCGCCGAGGTCCCCTGATGACCCCGGACGACGCGACCCTCTACGGCTCGCGCGTCCTCGTGACCGGTGCATCGCGCGGCTACGGGGCCGCCATCGCCCGGGCGCTCGCGGCGCGCGGCGCGCGCCTGCTGCTCACGGCCACGCAGGAGAGCCGCCTGGTCCGGGTGGCTGACGACTGCCGTGCTGCTGGCGCGGACACCACGGCCATGACGCTTCACCTGTCGTCACCCGACTCGATCGACGCCCTCGCCACTGCCGTGGCCGCCGCGGTGCCCCGACTGGAGGGCGTGGTGATGAACGCCGGAGTGCTCGGGCCCACCGGGCCGCTGGATGCCTGTGACCCCGATCAGGTGGCCCGGGCGATCCAGGTGGACATGCTGGGCCAGGCCCGTTTGCTCACCCGCCTGTCGCCCGTCATCGCCGACGGCGCAGGGGTGGTGCTGGTCACCTCCGGCGCCGCCGGGCGGCCCGGTTACGCCGGGTATGCGCTGGGCAAGGCCGGCCTGGAGGCGCTGGGCCTGATGCTGCGCGAGGAGTGGGCGCACCGGGGCATTCGCGTCGTGGCCATCAACCCCGGGCCGGTGCGCACCGATATGCGAGCGCAGGCGCACCCGCAGGAGGATCCGGCCACGGTGCCGCCGCCATCCGAGCGCGTGGCCCCCGTGCTGGCGGTGCTCGCCGGGGAGGACCCCGGCCCGCGGGTGCAGGCGGCGGAGTGGGGTCTCTCGTGAGCGTGGCCGACCCCCGCATGCACCAGCCCATTCCGCGGCTGTCGCAGCCCGCGGGCTGGCGCGACCTGCCCATCGCACCCGTGGATGAGCCGCTGGTGCCGGTGGCGGGGCTTGGCGCACGCATCATCGAGGACCCTCAGTACTTCGCCATGGGCCTGCCCGGGTCGCTTCCCGGGTGTTGGGTGCGCGAGGACGTGGGGCGGCGCCTGGTGGCCGCCGCCGACTCCCTGCCGGGCGACCTGGTGCTGCTGGTGTGGGACGGCTGGAGGTCCATCGACACCCAGGCGGCGCTGTTCCACGCCTACGTGGACGACCTGGCCCTGCAGTACCCCGATCTCGCGCGTCCCGAACTGGAGCAGGTGGCGCGGCCCTACGTGACGCCGCCGGACCCCGGCCACCATGCGCCGCCGCCGCACCTGACCGGGGGCGCGGTGGACCTGACCATCGCGCATGCCGATGGCACCCCGCTGGACATGGGCACCGGGTTCGACGCCTTCGTTCCCGAGGCCGGCGCCGCGGCGCTGGAGAGCATCGACATGCCCGCGCGCGCCCACCGCCGCCTGCTGTTCCACGCGCTCACCGCGCAGGGCCTCACGGCTTACGTGGAGGAGTGGTGGCACTTCGACCTGGGCGACCAGTTCTGGGCCGCCGTCACGGGGGGCACCGCCCGATACGGCCCCATGGAGGCGCCATGACGGGCGGCTCGCAGGCCGCGCGCCCGGCGTCGGGGCTGGCCATCGTGCCGGCGCTCCTGGGCATGGTGCGCTTCCAGCACACGGTGTTCGCGCTGCCGTTCGCCTTCGCGGGCGCGCTCATGGCCACCAATGCCTGGCCGCCCCTCTCCACGCTGGGCTGGATCCTGCTGGCCATGGTGGGCGCCCGGTCACTGGCCATGGCCCTCAACCGGCTCATCGACCGCGGCATCGACGCCGCCAACCCGCGCACCGCAGGGCGCCACCTGCCAAGCGGCAGGCTCACCACGGGCCAGGTGTGGGCATTCGCGGCCGTGAGCCTGGCGGCCATGCTGGGGGCGGTGAGCCAGCTGCCCGCGCTCACGTGGTGGCTATGGCCCGTCCCCGTGGCCCTGTTCGTGGTGTACCCGTACACAAAGCGGGTGACGTGGGCGTGCCACCTGGTGCTGGGGCTGTCCATCGGCATCGCGCCCATCGGGGGGTGGATCGCCGTCACGGGGCAGTTCGCCCTGGCGCCCGTGCTGCTGTGGCTGGCGGTGGCCGCCTGGATCGCCGGCTTCGACGTGATCTACGCGCTGCTGGACGTGGAGCACGACCGCGCGGCGGGTATCCACTCCATCCCCGCCCGGTTCGGCGAGGCCACCGCGCTGCGCATGGCGGCGAGCCTGCACGCGGTGGCCCTGGCGCTCTTCGCGTGGGCCGGTGCCGCCGCGGGCATGGCGTGGCCGTACTACGCCGGCCTGGCCCTGTGCCTGCTGGTGCTGGCCTGGGAGCACGTGACCGTGCGCCCGGGCGACGATGCCCGCATCCAGTCGGCCTTCGGAACGGCCAACGGCGTGATGGCCTTGGTGTTCCTGGCGGGCGTGATCGTGGCGGTGGGCGTCGCCTGATCCCATGATCACCGCGCATGCCCTGGTGCATGCCTATGGCGAGCGCCGGGCGGTGGACGGCGTGGACCTGGTGCTGCACCCGGGCGAACGCGTGGCCCTGGCCGGCGCCAATGGCGCCGGCAAGAGCACGTTGCTGCGCATGCTGGCCACCCTGCTGCGCCCGCGGTCGGGCGACCTGCAGGTGCTGGGCCACGACCAGCCCGACGGCGCCCGTCAGGCGCGGGCGGGCATCGGCTACCTGGCCCACGACCCGCTGGTGTACCTCGACCTCACCGCGCGCCAGAACCTGGAGCTCTACGGCGACCTGTACGGCATCGACGATCGTGACGCACGCATCGACGACCTGCTCGACCACGTGGGCCTGCTGACCCGCGCCGAGGACACCGTGCGCACCTTCAGCCGCGGCATGGCGCAGCGACTGGCGCTGGCCCGCATGTTGCTGCACCGGCCCCGCCTGCTGCTGCTGGACGAGCCCCACGCCAGCCTGGACGCCCGCGGCGGCGAGCTGCTGGATCGCCAGCTCATGGCCGCCCGCGACGACGGCCGCGCGGCCGTGATCGTGACCCACGAGGTGGAGCGGGTGGCCCGGGTGGCCGATCGCCTGGTGGTGCTGCGCGCCGGGCGCGTGGTGCGGGATGAGCCCACCACGGGGATGGAGCCCATGGACGTGCGCCGCCGGTACGAGGAGGTGGCCGGGTGAGGCGCCGCCAGCTGGCCGCCCTGGTGCGCAAGGACCTGCGCCTGGAGCTGCGCACGCGCGAGACCATCGTGGCCATGGTGCTGTTTGCCATCGTCATGCTGGCCATCCTGCAGTTCGGCTTCGGCACGCGCGATGATGACCTCACGCGGTTCGTGGGTGGCCTCATGTGGGTGACGCTGGCGTTCACGGCCGTGCTGGGCGTGGGCCGCTCCTACGTGGCCGAGCGCGAGCAGCGGGTGCTGGACGGCCTGCTGGTGTCGCCCGTGCCGCGCGTGGTGATGATGAGCGCCAAGGCCATCGCCATCTTCCTGTACATGACGGTGGTGGAGGTGGTGGTCATCCCGCTGGTGGGCATCTTCTTCGTGAAGGGCCCGTACTGGGAGTCCATCGGGTGGATCGCCATCGCAGCGTTGCTGGCCAACCTCTGCATCGCCCTTGCCGGCACGCTGTTCTCCGGTCTGGCGCTGTTCACCCGGGCCCGCGACCTCATCCTGCCGGTGCTCTTCCTGCCGGCTCTGGTGCCGGTGGTCATCGCCGCCGCAGGCGCCACGTACTCCGTGGCCGGAGGGCCACATGACATGAGCGAGTGGCGGGGGTACTGCCTGTTCCTGCTCGCATACGCAATACTTTTCTCCCTTGTCTCCGTCGCCACCTATGACGCCGTCTTCGATGACTGAGGGTCCGGCCCGCATGCCGGGCGAGCGCGCCGCGGTGATCTGGGGCTCCATCGCCACGTTGCTGGTGGTGGTGTCCACCATCGGCATCTTCCTGGTGGCCCCCGAGGACGCCGACCAGGGCGTGATCCAGCGCATCTTCTACTTCCACGTGGCCATCGCCATCGCGTCGCTGGTGGCGTTCGCCGTGGCGTGCGTCGCCGGCATCCTGTACCTGCGCACCCGCAACGACCGCTGGGACGACGTGGGCGAGGCCAGCATCCGCATCGGCCTGCTGTTCTCGGTGCTGGTGGTAATCACCGGGTCCATCTGGGCGAAGGCGTCGTGGGGAACCTGGTGGGTGTGGAGCGACCCCCGCCTGGTCACCTACCTGATCGTGGTGCTCATCTACGCCGCGTACTTCGTGCTGCGCTCCTCCGCCGAGGACGACCGCAAGATGCGCTACTCCGCCATCTACGCCATCGCAGGCTTTGCGTCGGTGCCCCTGTCGTTCTACTCGGTGCGCGTGGCCGAGTCGTTCGTGCATCCGGTGGTGTTCACCAGCGGCGGTGCCAACATGCCGGGTTCGATGCTCATCTGGTTCGTGGTGTCGCAGGCAGCGATGCTGGCGTTGTTCATCGCGCTGCTCGAGGTGGACCTGGTGGGCCGGCGGTCGGAGCGCGCGCTCCGGCGCCTGGCGCTGAGGCTGGAGGGCACGTGAGCGGTGGATCGCAGTACGTGGTGGCCGCCTATGCGGTGATCTGGTTCCTGGTGCTGGCCTACGTGGTGGTGCTGGGCGCTCGCACGGCGCGCATCGGTCGCCAGGTGGAGGCCATCAGCCGCATGCTCGATCGCCGCGACCAGCGCGAGGAGCAGCCCGACTCCGAGCCGGACCCGGAGCCCGAGCCCTCGGGGGATCGCGCCTGATGGCCCGCGATCTCTACCCGGTGTTCCTGGACCTCACGGACCGCCCCGTGGTGGTGGTGGGTGGCGGCGCGGTGGCCACCGAGCGGGCGGCCAAGCTGGCCGCGCACGGTGCCCGGGTGCTGCTGGTGAGCCCGGACATCACCCCGGCGCTGGCCGGGATGGTGGCCGACGGCCGCGTGGCCCGGCATCACGCCCGGGCGTACGCGCCCGGCGACCTGGACGGCGCCGTGCTGGTGGTGGCGGCCACCAGCGACCGCCAGGTGAACCAGCAGGTGCGCGACCACGCGCTGGCCGCGGGCGCGCAGGTGAACGTGGCCGACGACCCCGCGGGCTCCACGGCGGTCATCCCCGCGCTCATGCGCCAGGGTGACCTGGCGGTGGCCATCACCACGGGGGGCGCCAGCCCGGTGGTGTCGCGTCGCATCCGCGAGGACCTGGAGGAGCGGTTCGGCCCGGGCTGGGCCGGCCTGCTGGCGCTGCTGGCCGAAACCCGCGACGAACTGGTGGCCGCCACGCCGGACATCGCCGACCGGCGCCGGCTGGTGGAGGCCCTGCTCGACTCGGGCGTGGTGGAGCGCATCGCCGCCGAGGGCCCGGACGCCTGCCGCCACCAGGTGCGCGCCGACCTGGGCCTGCACCCCGCCACGGTGGAGGCCGCCTGATGCCCCACATCGTGGCCGTGGGCATCTCCCACAAGACCGCTCCGGTGGAGCAGCGCGAGAAGGTGGCGCTCACCGACACCACCACCCGCACCCTGTCCCGCGAGCTGGTGCGCCACCCCGACATCGCCGAGTCGGTGGTGCTGTCCACGTGCAACCGCACCGAGGTCTACGTGCACGCGCTCGACTCCGCGGGGGCCGAGGACGCCATCTGCGACGCCCTGGTGGAGCACAGCAAGGGCATGACCCGCAGCGAGCTCGACTGCATCCGCTACGTGCACCTGGATGACCGGGCGGTGGCCCACCTGTTCCGCGTGGCGTCCAGCCTCGACTCGATGGTGGTGGGCGAGAGCGAGATCCAGGGCCAGGTGCGTGGTGCCTGGGAGTGCTCGGCAGAGGAGGAGTCCACGGGCGTGTTGAGCGACCGCCTGTTCCGCCAGGCCCTGGAGACCGGCAAGCGCGTGCGCACCGAGACCAAGGTGGCGGTGCGCCCGGTGTCCGTGTCAACGGTGGCGGCCGACCTCGCGCGCGAGGCCATCCCCGACCTGGGCGGTCGCCGCGGCCTGGTGGTGGGCGGCGGGCGAATGGCCGAGGCCACGGCGCGGGCATTGATGGAGCGCGGGCTCGGCGAGCTGGTGGTCATCAACCGCACGGTGGGCACCGCCCGCGAGATCGCCGAGCGCCTTGGCGGAATGGGACTGGGCTATGACTGCCTGGCCGCCGAGCTGGCCAAGGCCGACGTGGTGGTGTGCTCCACCGACGCCCCGCACCCGGTCATCTCGGCCGAGCAGGTCACCCTCGCGCTGGACGACCGCCCCACGCGCCCCATGGTGCTCATCGACATCGCGGTGCCGCGCGACGTGGAGCCCGCGGCATCGGGCGTGCACGGCGCCGTGCTGTTCGACATCGACGACCTGGAGCGCGTGGTGGCCCAGCACCGCGACGAGCGTGAGGACCACGCGCGCCGCGCCGAGGTGATCGTGGGCGAGGAGGTGGAGCGCTATTCGGCCTGGCGCTCGGGCCTCGCCGTGACGCCGGTCATCACGTCGCTGCGCGAGATGGCCGAGGCCATCCGCCAGGGCGAGATCGCGCGCATCACCGCCCAGGGCGGCGAGGTGACCGAGCAGGAGATGGAGCGCATCCACCAGGTCACGCGGTCCATCCTCAACAAGTTGCTGCACGAGCCCACCGTGCGCGCCCGCGAGGCCGCCGCGCACATGGACGGCATGCGGCACGTGGAGTCGCTGCGCATGCTGTTCGGCCTGGACATGCCCGACCGCGGCCCGGGCGAGGTGGCCGACCAGACCCCGCGGGGCGTGGCCGCGCGTCCCGGCGCCGACGGCTAGGGCCCACGCGTGCGCGTGACGGTGGCCACCCGCCGCTCCGCCCTTGCCCTGGCGCAATCGCGCGCGGTGGCCGGTGCCCTGGCCGCGGCGGGCCACGACGCCCCCCTGCTGGAGATGACCACCACCGGTGATCGCTGGAGCCTGGCGGGCGCCGAGCAGCAGCCCGGCATGGACGTGAAGGGCATGTTCGTGAAGGAACTGGAGGAGGCACTGCTGGACGGCCGCGCCGACATCGCGGTGCACTCGGCCAAGGACCTGCCCGGCCAGCTGCCCGCGGGACTGGCCGTACTGGCCACGCCCCCGCGCGAGGATGCCCGCGACGTGCTGGTGGGGTCACCCGGCGGCCTGGACGCGTTGCCCGATGGCGCGCGCGTGGGCACCACCAGCCCGCGCCGCGCCGCGCAGGTGCAGGCGGTGCGCCCGGACGTGCAGGTGGTGGAGGTGCGCGGCAACGTGGACACGCGCCTGGCCAAGCTGGACTCCGGGGAGGTGGATGCCCTGGTTCTCGCCGCGGCGGGCCTGAGCCGCCTCGGCATCCAGCGGGCCGACGCCGCGCTGCTGCCCCTGGACCAGTGCCTGCCCGCGGCGGGCCAGGGCATCGTGGCCATCGAGGGCCGTGACGACGACCCGGCGGTGCGCGATGCCTGCGTGCTGCTGGACGATCCCGCCGCCCGTGCGTGCCTGGCTGCGGAGCGAGCGTTCCTGGCGAAACTGGGCGGGGGCTGCACCGTGCCGGCTGGAGCCCTGTGCCAATCCGACGGATCCACGCTGCGCATGCGCGCGTGGTGGGCGGCCACCGGCAGGTGGGCCGACCTGGAGGGCCCCGCCGCCGATCCCGCCGCCCTGGGCGCCCGTGCAGCCGACATGGTGGGTGCCGCATGAGCCAGGGGATGGTGTACCTCATCGGCGCGGGCCCGGGCGACCCCGGGCTCATCACCGTGCGTGGCCGCGAGGCGCTGATGCGCGCCGACGTGGTGCTGTACGACCGCCTGGGCACTGAGGCCCTGATGGACCTGGTGCGCCCCGATGCCCAGCTGGTGGACGTGGGCAAGGCCCCGGGCCGTGCGGCCATGAGCCAGGACGACACCACGGCGCTGCTGGTGAAGCTGGGGCACGAGGGCAAGGTGGTGGCACGGCTCAAGGGCGGCGACCCGTTCGTGTTCGGGCGCGGCGCCGAGGAGGCCGAGGCACTGGTGGCCGCGGGCGTGCGGGTGCTGGTGGTGCCGGGCATCACGTCTGCCATCGGCGCCCCGTCGGCGGCGGGCATCCCGGTCACCTACCGGGCCATGGCCACCGCCTTCACCGTGGTCACCGGGCACGAGGACCCGGCGAAGGACTCCGAGCAGAACGACTGGGACCTGCTGGCGCGCCTGCCGCACACGCTCATCGTGCTCATGGGCATGGGGCGCCTGCGGGGCATCGCCGAGCGGCTCATGGCCGCGGGGCGCCCCGCCGACCAGCCCGCTGCCGCCATCCAGTGGGGCACCACGCCGCGCCAGCGCGAGGTGGTGGCCACGCTCGGCACCATCGCCGACCAGGTGGAGCAGGAGGGCCTGGGCAACCCCGCCATCCTGGTGTTCGGGGACGTGGTGTCGCGCCGGCCCGGCCTGGTCGCCGCGGGGCGCGGTCCGCTGTCGGGGCGCACGGTGGTGGTCACCCGCGCCCGGGTGCAGGCCAGCGATCTCCGCGGCGCGCTGGAGGCCCTGGGCGCACGGGTCATCGAGATGCCGGTCATCCGCATCCAGCCGCTGCAGGCCACGCCGCAGATCGCCGCGGCCATGGCCGGCCTGGGCCAGCACGACATCGTGGTGGTCACCAGCCCGAATGGCGTGGACGCCCTGGCGGCCGCCATGGCCGCCCACGGCGTGGACGCACGCCACCTGAGCCCCGAGCAGACGTTCGTGGCTATCGGCCCTGCCACCGCCGATGCCCTGCGCGGCATGGGCATCCGCGCCGACATCGTGCCCGAGCGGTTCGTCGGCGAGGCCGTGCTTGAGGCCCTGGAGGGCACGGAGGTGGAGGGCCGCCGGGTGCTCATCGCGCGCGCCCGCCATGCCCGCCCGGTGATCGCCGATGGTCTTCGCGATCGCGGGGCCATCGTGGACGACGTGGCGCTGTACGAGACGGTGGCCGTGCGCCCCCCCGACGACGTGGTGGAGGCGGCGCTCGACGCCGACATCATCACCTTCACGTCGTCGTCCACCGTCACCAACACCCTCGACGTGTTGGACGACCACCAGCGCGCGCGCCTGATGAGGGGGCCGCTGGTGGCGTCCATCGGGCCCATCACGTCGCAGACCGCGCGCGAGGCCGGTCTGGAGGTGGGGGTGGAGGCCGGCACCAGCGACATCCCCGGCCTGATCGAGGCCGTCATCCGGGCGGCGGCCACCCCGCGCGCATGAGCCGCCCGCTCGGGTTCCTCACCGACTACGGCCCCGGCACCGAGCACGTGGGCGCGCTGCATGCCGTGGCGGCCACCATCGCGCCCGGCTCCGACCGGGTGGACCTGGCGCATGACGTGCCGCCCGGCGACGTGCGGTGGGGGTCCATCCTGGTGGAGCGCCTGGTGCGCCTGATGCCCCGGCAGTCGGTGACCACCTGCGTCGTGGACCCGGGCGTGGGCACCGGCCGCCGGGCCGTGGCCCTGGAGCTGGAGTGGGGCAAGGTTGTGGTGGGGCCCGACAACGGCCTGCTGGGCCTGGCCGCCGAGCACCTGGGGCCCGTGCGCGCCGTGGAGATCACCTCCCCCGACCACATGCGCCAGCCGGTGTCGGCCACCTTCCACGGGCGCGACGTCTTCGCGCCGGCCGCCGCCCACGTGGCCGAGGGGGTGCCGCTGGAGGCCCTGGGTGCCGAGGTGGACCCGGCCGGCATCCTGCGCCCGCAGCTGCCCGAGCCCGAGGCCATGCCCGGGGCGCTGGACGCGCTGGTGGCCGGGGTGGACCGCTTCGGCACCCTGGCCCTGTGGGCCACGGCCGAGCACCTGATGGCGGCCGGGCTGGTGGAGGGCAACCGCGTGTGGGTGGCATCGGCCGAGGGGGGCAGGTCGCAGGCCACGGTGGGCCGCACGTTCGCCGACGTTCCCCGCGGGGCGCTGCTGGCCTATGTGGACTCGCACGGCCTGGTGGCGGTGGCCGTGAACGGCGGCAGCGCCGAGGACCGCCTGCGCGCCACCTCAGGCGAGGTGGTGGCCCTGATGCGTCAGGAGTAGGCGCCCCGCCAGGCGTTCATGCGGATCCGCCAGATGTCCTCGATGAACGGCGGCAGGTGCTTGGCCACGTCGAACGTGGAGTCACCGCGGAACTCCACGGCCACCGGCATCTCGGCGATGGTGGCGCCCATCCGCCGGGCCAGGTACAGCACCTCGATGTCGAAGGCGAATGAGTTGATGGTTGCCTTGTCGAACACCTTCTGCGCCCACTCCGCCGTGAATCCCTTGAACCCCGCCTGGGTGTCGGTGATGACCGGCAGCACCAGGATGCGGCGCGTCACCTGCACGGCCGCCCCCGCGGCCAGTCGCGCGGGGCTGTTCTCCGTCTCGGCGTAGCCCTTGAGGCTGCGCTTGCCGGTGACCACGTCGGCCACTCCCCCGCGCAGCAGGCCCAGGGCGGCGTCCACATGGAAGGGCGCGATGTTGAGGTCGGCGTCCACGTAGAACCGGTAGTCGCCGGTGGCGGCCAGCATCCCCGACCGCACCGCACCGCCCTTGCCCCGGTTCTCGGGCAGGCAGTTCAGCCGAATGCGGCGGTCGGCGGCGGCGGCGCGCTCCACCAGCGCGGCGGTGCCGTCGGTGCTGCCGTCGTCGCTCACCACCACCTCGGCGGTGCCCGGGAAGTCGTCCATCCACGCCGCCCAGCCATCGAGCGTGGGCTGCAGGCGGCGCTCCTCGTTGTAGGCGGGCACGACGATCGAGACGTCCATCGCGCTGCATGGTCGCATGCCCCGAACGCACGCGCGCCGCGATCCGTTTCGGAAGCGCGGCGCGCGGTGATGGCGAGACCCGGACTCGAACCGGGGACACCACGATTTTCAGTCGTGTGCTCTACCAGCTGAGCTATCTCGCCCGGCCGGGGAACGCTAGGGGCGCATCCACGGCGATGCAACCCGCATCCAGCGGTACCATCGCCCCGTGGCCACCGGCGGACACATCCTCGCGGTCGAAGACGAGCGGTCCATCCGCAAGCTGCTGCGCCTGTACCTGGACGAGGCCGGCTACACGGTGACCGAGGCCGCCGACGGGGCCGAGGCGCTGGCCAAGATGCGCACAGGCGGCATCGACCTGGTGCTGCTGGACCTCATGATCCCCGAGATCGACGGCCTGGAGGTGTGCCGGCGCATCCGCGCCGACCACCCGTCCATCCCCATCATCATGCTCACCGCGCGCGACGATGAGGCCAGCCGGGTGACCGGCCTGGAGATGGGCGCCGACGACTATGTGACCAAGCCCTTCTCGCCGCGCGAGCTGGTGGCGCGGGTGAAGGCCGTGCTGCGCCGGGTGCAGGGCGAGCAGGAGCTCACCGGGCCGCTGCGCGCCGGGCGCGTGGAGATGGATCCCGTCAGCCGCACCTGCCGCCTGGATGGCGACGACGTGGAGCTCACCCGCCTGGAGTTCGACCTGCTGGCCGAACTGGCCGCGCACCCCAACGTGGTGTTCACGCGCGAGCGATTGCTGGAGCGGGTGTGGGGCTACCAGTCGGGCGTGGGCGGCAAGACCGTTGACGTTCACGTGGCCAACCTGCGGCGAAAGCTGGGCAAGGACCTGCCCATCGTGGCCGTGCGGGGCGTGGGGTACCGGCTGGATCCGTCGGTGGCGTGAGCGGCCTGCTGCCGGCGTCGTTCCGCGGCCGCATCGCCCTGGCCATCGTGGCCGCGCTGGTGGTGGCCGTGGTAGGCGCCCAGCTGCTGGTGGGGCTGGTGGTGGGCACCAAGGTGCAGCAGGAGGTCACCGACCAGCTGCGCCAGCAGGGCCAGCAGATCGCCCAGGTGGCCCGCGCGGATGGCTACGCGGGCGTGGCCGAGGCCAAGCGCTACCTGCCGGGCACGCGCGTGGTGGTGCGCCAGGGCGGCGAGGTGGTGTACTGGAGCGACCCGGTACAGGTGCTGGAGGCCCGCGCGGTGGTGACCGACGGCGACATCGAGGTCACCATGGAGCGCCAGGCCGACGCCGGCGTGTGGGGCGAGTGGGCCATCCCCGTGGTGTCGGCCCTCGTCATCGTGCTCATCGGCGGGGTGGCCTGGTGGCTGGCCGGGCTGGCCAGCCGCAGGCTGCGGCGTGATGCCTCGGCGCTGGCGGGGCAGGCCGAGCGCGTGGCGGGTGGCGACCTGGGCGCACGGGTGGAGGTGGAGGATGACGAGCTCTCGCGCGTGGCCACGTCGCTCAACCAGATGACCGAGCAGCTGGCCACCACCGACCGCCGCCAGCGTGAGTTCCTGGCCGATGTGGCGCATGAGCTTCGTACGCCCATCACGGCCATCGACGGGTTCGCCACGGCGCTGGTGGACGGCGCCACGCGCACCGATGAGGACCGCCGCGAGGCCGCCGAGATCATCAAGGGCGAGTCCGAGCGCCTGTGCGACCTGGTGGCTGACCTGCAGGCGCTCACCCTGGCCGACCTCGACCACGAGGTGTCCCGCGAGCCGGTGGATGTGGCCGACTGCTGCCGCGAGGTGGTGCAGCGACTGGAGAAGGCCGCGGCCGAGAAGGGCGTGCTCCTGCGGGGCCCGGCGCACGGGCAGGAGCCCGTGACGGCCGTGACGAATGCCGCGCACGTGGAGACCATCTTGTCCAACCTCACCACCAACGCCATCCGCGCCACGCCCGCCGGGGGCACCGTGCGGGTCACGTGCCGGCCCGACGGCGACCGCGCGGTGGCCGAGGTGACCGACACCGGGGTGGGCATCGCCCCCGAGCACCTCCCCCGCATCTTCGACCGCATGTACCGCGTGGACAGCGCCCGCGACCGCGACTCGGGCGGCACCGGCCTGGGGCTGGCCATCGTGAAGGGGCTGTCCGACGCGCTGGGCGCCGAGGTGCAGGTGGAGAGCCGGCCGGGGTCGGGCAGCACGTTCCGCCTGCTGCTGCCCGGGCAGGCGGAGGCCGCGCCCGCATGATGCGTGGCGCCATCGCGCTCGGCGCCGCGGCCGCGCTGCTGGTGGCCGGCACGGCGTCGGCCGCGCCGCAGTTGCGCATCACCGCCTTCAGGGTGCTGAAGGCCGACGGCCGCACTCCCGCGACCCAGCCCCTGGCGCGCGGGGTGCGCTACACCTATCGGCTGGACTACCGCATCGGCGGGCGGAAGGTTGTGCGCGTGCGTCGCGCCGGCACGTTCTGGTCGCCCTATCGAGATCGGCTCATCGACATCGTCCCCCGTCCGCAGCTATCGGATCCCGGTCGGCACTTCGCGTCGGGGCGGCTCCTCGTGAAGCGCGCGGACAGCCCCGGGGAGTACCGGCTCACCTATGCAGTGACCGCGCGCGCCTCATCGGGCGCCACTACGCGCCGGGCAGAGCTCCGCATGCGATTCCGGTAGCGGCGTAGAGTCCACGGGGTCGCCGACGCAAAGGAGTCTCCCCGTGGCACAGCACCGCTACCTGCTCCCCGAAGACCGCATCCCCGACCGCTGGTACAACATCGCGGCCGACCTGCCGGCCATGCCGCCGCCGCCGCTCAACCCCGGCACGGGCGAGCCCATCGGGCCCGAGGCCCTCGCGGCCATCTTCCCCATGGCGCTCATCGAGCAGGAGGTCTCCACCGAGCGGTACATCCCCATCCCCGACCCGGTGCGCGAGATCTACGCCATGTGGCGCCCCACGCCGCTGTACCGCGCGGTGGGCCTGGAGCAGGCCCTGGGCACCAACTGCAAGATCTTCTACAAGTACGAGGGCGTCTCCCCGGCGGGAAGCCACAAGCCCAACACCTCGGTGCCGCAGGCCTTCTACAACAAGGAGGCCGGGGTCACGAAGCTCAGCACCGAGACCGGCGCGGGCCAGTGGGGGTCGTCGCTGTCGTTCGCCTGCCAGCTGTTCGGCATGGAGTGCGAGGTATTCATGGTGCGGGTGTCGTACGACTCCAAGCCGTACCGCCGCATGATGATGGAGACCTGGGGCGGCACCTGCATCGCCAGCCCGTCTGACCGCACCAACGCGGGGCGGGCCATCCTGGCCGACAACCCCGACTCCACGGGCAGCCTCGGCATCGCCATCAGCGAGGCCGTGGAGGTGGCGGCCACCAACGACGACACCAACTACGCGCTGGGGTCGGTGCTGAACCACGTGCTGCTGCACCAGACCGTCGTCGGCGAGGAGGCCAAGGAGCAGCTCGAGATGGCCGGGGCGTACCCCGACGTGGTCATCGGCTGCGTGGGCGGCGGGTCCAACTTCGCCGGCCTGGCGTTCCCGTTCCTGCAGGACAAGATCGCCGGCCGCGAGATGCGCATCGTGGCCGTGGAGCCGGCGTCATGCCCCACGCTCACGCGCGGCACCTACGGCTACGACTTCGGCGACACCGCGCAGATGACCCCGCTGCTGCCCATGCACTCGCTGGGGCACGGGTTCATCCCGCCGTCCATCCACTCGGGCGGCCTGCGCTACCACGGCATGGCGCCGCTGGTGAGCCACGTGGTGCACCAGGGCCTGGTGGAGGCCACCTCCTACTCGCAGGTGGAGTGCTTCACCGAGGCCGTGCGCTTCGCACGGGCCGAGGGCATCATCCCGGCCCCCGAGCCATCGCACGCCATTCGCCAGGTGGTCACCGAGGTGGAGCGGGCCCGCGAGGAGGGAGTGGAGAAGACCATCCTCTTCAACCTCTGCGGCCATGGCCACTTCGACATGGCGGCCTACGCCGACTTCCTGGGCGGCAACATGAAGGACCTCGACGTGGACGAGGCCGAGCTCGCCCGCGCCACCGAGGCGCTGGCCGCCCTGCCGGGAATCGCCTAGGAGGGGACGGGGGACAGTCCCGCCGCGGGGACTGTCCCCTCCTACTCCACGCTGGGGGTGGACTCGCCCTCGTTCTCCGCCGCCGCGGCGTCCTCGGCCGCCTTCTTGGCCGCGCTCTTGCCCAGGCGCCACGCGCCGTAACAGAGCAGCAGGCCGATCACCAGGTAGGGCAGGCCGAACAGCAGGTTGTTCTCGCCCAGGAACAGGAGGAACACCACGCCGCCCACCACGAAGATCAGGCCCAGGAGCCAGGTGAAGAACACGCCGCTCGCGGTGTTCACGAGGCGCCCTCGCCGAAGTGGTCGAGGATGGCCTGCTCCACCCTGGGCCCCAGGTCGCTCCAGTCGGCGCCGTCCGCCTTGGTGACGCTCACGAAGTTCGCCGTGGCGAACACGTTGGCTACGTCGCCCAGCGCGAAGATGCTCGCGCCCAGCGGCGATGCCGCGGGGTCGGAACCCTCCTTGAACGTCTCGGCGCCGCCGCCGGTGGACGGGCGATCGAGCGTGAACTTGATGGCGTTGGGATTGGGAGTGGGCTCGGGAGAGACCTGCACCGCATGCACCTTCCGGGGTCGGTTTACGCCCCAAGACTAGGCGGGTCGGACCCCCGTGTGATTGGTACGGTGCCGCCCCATGAGCACAGATGCCGAACGCCAGCGCCTTGCCCAGCTTCTCTCCGAGCGCGCCCTCTTCCGCGAGTCGGTGGTGCTGGCCTCGGGCCGGCGCTCCGACTACTACCTGGACGTGCGGCAGGTGCTGCTCGACCCCGAGGGGGCGCACCTGTCGGGGCGCCTGTCCTATCCGCTGCTGGCGCCCGCCCAGCCGCAGGCCGTGGGTGGCCTCACGCTGGGCGCCGACCCCCTGGTGTGCGCCGTGAGCGCCGCCGCCTACGCCGAGGGCACCCGCTGGACGGGCTTCTTCGTGCGCAAGGAGGCCAAGAAGCACGGCCTGCAGCACTGGATCGAGGGCCCGTTCATCGAGGAGGGCACCCCGGTGGCCATCGTGGACGACGTGCTCACCAGCGGGGGCTCCATGCTCACCGCCCTCGAGCGTGCCCGTGCGGCCGGCGCCCGGGTGGTGGCCGCCCTGGTGGTGGTGGACCGCGAGGAGGACGGCGGGCGGGAGAAGGTGGAGGAGCAGCTGGACGGCGCTCCGCTGCACGCCCTGTTCACCGCGAAGGAGCTGCTCGCCCTCTGACCTCCGCCGCCCCGCTCGTGGTGCGCGTTGCCGGCCCGCTCGCCGAGGTCGATGACGGCACGGGAGTGCGGGAGGTGCGGCTGGCCCCGCGACTCCCCGGCGGTCCGCCGGTGGCGGGTGACCGGGTGAGGGTGGACGACGCAGGGTCGCAGGGGATCGTGCGCGAGGTCCTTCCGCGGCGCACCGTGCTGGAGCGCATCGGCAGCGGGGGCCGGGTGCGGGCCGTGGTGGCCAACGCCGACCTCCTGCTGGTGGTTGCCGCGGTGGCCGAGCCCGCCCTGCAGCCGCGGTTGATCGACCGCTACGCCGTGGCCGCCGTGGCCGGTGGGCTGGACATGGCCGTGGTGCTCACCAAGCACGACCTCCCGCACGACGAGCGCCTGGTGGAGGAAGTCACCGCCCGCCAGCGCGCAGCCGGGCACACGGTCATCATCGGCTCGGCGCTGGATGCCGGCATGGTGGAGCAGGTGCGACAGGTCATCGATGGGCGCCTGGCCGTGCTGGCCGGCCACTCGGGCGTGGGCAAGTCCACGCTCACCAGCGCGCTCACCGGCGTGGAGCGCGCCACCGGGCAGGTGTCGGAGCGCCTCCGCAGCGGCCGGCACACCACCACCGACCCCCGGCTCATCCCCATGCCCGGCGGGGGGGCCGTGGTGGACACTGCCGGGGTGCGCTCATTCTGGCTGCCGCCGATGGGCCCCAAGGACATCGCCGCGGGCTTCCCCGACATCGTGGATGCCGCCACCCGGTGCCGGTTCCCCGATTGCCGGCACATGGGCGATGCCGGCTGCGCCGCGGCCGACGAGGTGGACCCCGAGCGGCTGGCCTCGTACCGCGCGCTGGTGGAGGCGGCGGAGTCGGCATCACGGTTTGCACGCGGTCACGGTTAGTTACGTATGATGCAAAGCGTCGCCCACAAGGGCGCCCGAATCCCCAACCGCGACGCCGCGCAGAGGTATGAGATGAGCACCAAGAAGACCGGCTGGGAGGCCCTCGACAAGTGGGTCGGCGACAGCGCCGACGCCGCAAAGGACGTGGGCTCCGCCACGGTCACCGCCGGTAAGACCGGCTGGGAGGCCTTGGACAAGTGGGTGGGCGACAGCGCCGGCGCCGCCAAGGATGTCGGATCCGCCACGGTCACCGCCGGCAAGACCGGCTGGGAGGCCCTCGACAACTGGGTGAGCGACAGCGCCTCGGCCGTGAAGAAGGAGGGCGAGGCCACGGTCACCGCCGGCAAGACCGGCTGGGAGGCCCTCGACAAGTGGGTTGGCCCCGATGGCGCGGCCACCGAGCCCGGTGCCACCGGCAGCAGCGCACCCTCCGGGTCGGGTGCGGCGTCCGGCGGCGGGTTCATGGGATGGCTCAAGCGCCTCTTCGGCGGCAAGTAGTCCCAACGCCATGCGGGTAGCATCCCTCGGGTAATCCACCAGGGGGATACCGCATGGCGTCCGGCGACGCGTCCATCAGGGAGATCGAGAAGGTCCTCGGCAAGGAGGCCAAGGGCCTCCTCGAGCACCGCTGCAAGACCATCCCGGCGTCGCGGCTGAGCCAGCCCGGCCCGGACTTCATCGATCGCGTCGTCAGCAACAGCGACCGGGCCATCCCGGTGCTGCGCTCCCTCCAGCAGATGTTCGACCACGGCCGCCTGGGCGGCACCGGGTACCTGTCCATCCTCCCCGTGGACCAGGGCATCGAGCACTCGGCCGGCGCGTCGTTCGCCAAGAACCCGCTGTACTTCGACCCCGCCAACATCGTGGAGCTGGCCATCGAGGGCGGCTGCAACGCCGTGGCCACCACCTTCGGCGTGCTGGGATCGGTGGCGCGCAAGTACGCCCACAAGATCCCCTTCATGCTGAAGATCAACCACAACGAGTTCCTCACCTACCCCAACGGCTACGACCAGATCATGTTCGCGTCGGTGGAGCAGGCGCGCGAGATGGGCTGCGTTGCGGTGGGCGCCACCATCTACTTCGGCTCGGACGAGAGCAAGCGCCAGATCCAGGAGGTGGCGCAGGCCTTCGAGATGGCGCATGAGCTGGGCATGGCCACCGTGCTCTGGTGCTACCTGCGCAACTCCGCCTTCAAGGCCGCCGATGAGGACTTCCACACGGCCACCGACCTCACCGGCCAGGCCAACCACCTGGGCGTCACCATCGAGGCGGACATCATCAAGCAGAAGGCTCCCGAGACCGCTGCTCCGGGCTTCGACACCCTCAAGTTCGGCAAGAGCGATCCACGCATGTACTCCAAGCTCATGACCGAGCACCCCATCGACATGACCCGCTACCAGGTGGCGCACTGCTACATGGGGCGCATCCCGCTCATCAACTCCGGCGGCGCATCGGGCGCCAACGACCTGCACGACGCCGTGTACACCGCGGTGGTGAACAAGCGCGCAGGTGGCGCCGGGCTCATCAGCGGGCGCAAGGCGTTCCAGCGGCCCATGAAGGAGGGCGTCGCCCTCCTCAACGCCATCCAGGACGTCTACCTGTGTGACGAGATCGGGCTCGCGTAGCCCGGATCACTTGGTGGGCGCCGGGCGTGCGGGTATGGTCGGCCCATGGCACGGGTACGGCATGAGCGATCGGCAGGCGGCGTCCTGCTGGTTCCGGTCGGGGATCACCTCCTGGTCCCGCTCATCACCGTGCCCGGCACCGAGGTGGTGGGCCTTCCCAAGGGGCGTCTCGAGCGCGGCGAGGGCGCGGTGCAGGCCGCTGTCCGCGAAATGCGCGAGGAGGCAGGGCTCACCGGGGCGGTGCTCGAGCCGCTTGGCACCATCTCGTACCGCTTCTGGGCCCAGGCAGAGCGCAGCCGGGTGAACAAGAGCGTCGACTTCTTCCTCATGCTCTACCGGGCGGGATCACCGGCGCGCTACCGGCCCGACGAGGTGGAGAATGTGCGCTTGGTGCCGCTTGCCGAGGCCGAGGCGCTCATCACCCACGACGGTGAGAAGGCCATCATCCGCGCCGCCCGCCGCCGCGTCCGCGACCTCAGCGCCGACGGCTTCCTGGCGGTGCGCGACCCCAGCACCCGCGAGCGCCTCATGGCAGTGGTGGCCTAGCCCGCGTGTACGCGCTCAACTTCTACTCCCCCCTCTTCATCGAGCAACTCCGCAAGGGGCGGAAGACCGCCACCATCCGCTTGGGCGACAAGCGCCGCAAGTACGAGCGCGGCCAGTTGGTATGGGTCACGGTGGGGCATCGCCACGGCCCGCGGCAGCGCCTCTTCACGGCCATCATCGACGAGGTCACCGTCAAGCGCGTGGGCAACCTCACCCAGCGCGAGATCGAGCGCGACAACCCCGAGTTCCGCCTGGTCGAGGACATCGTGCAGTTCCTCAGCCACATCTACTCGCGCGACATCACCGAGGATGACGAGGTCACGGTGGTGCACTTCAGCGAGGTCATCGAGTTCCCGCCGCTCGACTGACGCGCGTCGTCCTGCATGCGGACTGGAGCATGCACCCCGGCAAGCGATGGGTGGTCCGGGCAGATCAGCAGGCCGGCCGATGGACGCTCCATGCACCCCGGCCGTGGGACCCCGATGAGCACCTCGGGCTCATCCTCCAGCCCGGCCCCGCCGCGGTGCTCGCGGCATTTGACCTTCCCATCGGCGTGCCCGCCGCCTGGGCGCAGGTGGCCGGGGCGTCGTCGTTCCGGCAGGTCCTCCAGCGGATGGAC
>JADHKZ010000009.1 GCA_016780995.1 Thermoleophilia bacterium
TCCGCCACCGCGGAACCGGTCACACCTTCAGGAAGCGGCGCAGCGTGATGCCGCTGCCGATGGCGCCCAGCAGGGCACCCGCTCCGATGAGGATGAGCGTGAGCATGGGGAACGCGATGGTGCCCGCGGCCGCACCGGTCTTGGTGAGGGCGCTGTCGGCCCCCGCCGCCCAGGCGTCCACCACGCCCACCTTGATGCCCCACAGCATGGCGGTGGCCACCACGGCGCCCACCAGTCCACAGATGACGCCCTCGATCATGAAGGGCCACCGGATGAACCAGTTGGTGGCGCCCACCAGGCGCATCACCTCCACCTCGCGGCGACGCGCGAAGATGGACAGCCGGATCGTGTTGCCGATCAGCAGCACCGCGGCCAGCAGCAGGATGCCGATCAGCGCGAAGCCAGCCCACTGCACGAACTTGGCGGCGGTCAGCAGCCGGTCGGCGGTGGTCTCGGGGTAGACGATGCCCTCGGTCGGGTCGAGCGCGGGGTCGTCCTTCACGGCGGCCACGATCACGTCGGCGTTCTCGGCCTCGGTGGGCTGCACGTTGAACTTGGCGGGAAGCGGATTGCTGGGGAGCTCATCCAGCACCGACGGGTCGCGCAGGCGCTCGCGCATGATGCGCAGGGCGTCCTCCTTCGACACGTAGGTCACCGTGGCCACCGTGCCATCGGTGCGCAGGCCGTCGAGCTTGCCGCGCAGGGAGTTCACCTGGGCCACCGTGGCGGTGTCGGAGATGTACACGTCCACGTCCACCTTGGCGGTCTGGGCATCCACGGCCGACCGCACGTACATGAACGACGGGATGAAGGCGCCAAGGATGAAGACGGCGATCAGTGCGGTAACCGTGGCAGCCACCGAAATGGCCGCGTTGGCGCGAATACTGCGAAGCGCCTCGCGAAAGAACATGCCGATCCTCATGCCAGCACCTCCCCGGTGTCCTCGTGGTAGCCGGATGACTCCTCATCCCGGACCACCTTGCCGCGCTCCAGGGCGATCACGCGCATCTGCATGCGGTCCACGGTGTGCTGGTCGTGCGTAGCGACCATCACCGTGGTGCCGGTGCGGTTGATGCGCAGCAGCAGGTCCATGATGCCCATGGAGGTTTCGGGGTCGAGGTTGCCGGTCGGCTCATCCGCGATCAGCAGGCGCGGGTGGTTCACGAGGGCGCGCGCGATGCTCACGCGCTGCTGCTCGCCACCCGACAGCTCGCGCGGAAGGCGGTCGTACTTGCCGTCCAGGCCCACCAGCGAGAGGATCTCGGGCACGCGACGGCGCACCTCCTTCTGGTTGTGGCCGGTCACCTGCAGGGCATAGGCCACGTTCTCGCCCGCCGTCCGATCGGGCAGCAGGCGGAAATCCTGGAACACGCACCCGATCGCGCGGCGCAGGTATGGAACCTTGCCCCGGCGGAGATCACCGAGGTCACGGCCGCCCACGATCACGCTGCCCGAGGTGGGGCGCAGTTCGCGGATGACCAGGCGGATGAGCGTGGACTTGCCCGATCCGGAAGGGCCCACCAGGAACACGAACTCGCCGGTGCCCACCTGCAGCGACACGCCGTCCAGCCCGCGCGAGTTGCCGTCGTACGTCTTCACGACCTCGCGGAACTCCACCATGGGCCCGGGGCCAGGACGGAAGATGTCGCGCTTATGGCGCTTTCCGTCCTGCACGGGGGCGCTGAACATGGGGGCCGGTACCTCGTCCGGGGACGTGGCATCTGGCACCTGCACCAGCGTGAACTCGGGTCGGCGGCTGTCGGGGCCGTCGCTCATGTCGAAACTCCCGATCGGTGTCGGATCCTCGTTACCGGGTGGGGTTTCGCCACCACGGGGGTGGCACCTGCCACCGCCCGGGGTCACATGAAACGTGCCTTACAGGCTGAGGGCGATGCTGCGGGCCCAGGCGGTGATGTCGTCCTTCGGGCGGTAGTCGCAGTCCTGCACGCGCATGGCGATGACCATGGCCTTCTCGCGCGCACGCAGGTTGGGGCGGTCGATGCGGCCGGGGAAGCACCGGTGCTCGCGGGCGTCGGTCCACTGCAGCAGGCGATCGAACTGCACCGACTCCTCATCGCTGGGAAACGGCGGGCCGGTGACCGGGCCGCTGGAGAAGATCCAACACGGCATGGCCTTCAGTGCCTCGGAGTGGCCACGCGTCCACTCGCGCACGTTCTCCACCCAGCGGGCGGCGTACACCGCACCGCCCACCACGGCCAGGGCGTAGCCCTCAGGGTCCGGGGCGCCGTCGGCGTCGAACAGCTCGGCCTCCACGCCGCCGTCGCGCAGGCCCTGCGCCACCCACTCCCCCATCTCCATGGTGCCGCCGTGGCGCGACCCCACCACCACGATCGCCCGTGCCATGCCTAGTCCTCCCCCACCACTGCGAGGCCCTTGGCCCGGCGCTCCAGCTCGGCGCGCATGAAGGGGTCGAGCGCGCCATCGAACACGGCCTGCGTGTTGCCGCTCTCGTGCCCGGTGCGCAGGTCCTTCACCATCGAGTACGGGTGGATCACGTATGAGCGGATCTGGCTGCCGAACCCGATGGTCATGGTCTCGCCGCGCTCGCGGGCGGCCTCCTCCTCGCGCCGCTGGATCTCGAGCTCCAGCAGGCGCGAGCGCAGCATGCTCATGGCCGTGGCGCGGTTCTGGGTCTGCGACCGCTCGTTCTGGCACTGCACCACCACCCCGGTGGGGATGTGCGTGATGCGCACCGCGGAGTCGGTCTTGTTCACGTGCTGCCCGCCGGCACCGCTGGCGCGGTAGGTGTCCACGCGGATGTCCTTGTCCTCGATCTCCACCACGGCCTCGTCGGTGACCACCGGGGCCACCTGCACGGCAGCGAACGAGGTCTGGCGGCGGTTGGCCGAGTCGAATGGCGACAGGCGCACCAGGCGGTGCACCCCGCGCTCCGCGCTCATCAGGCCGTAGGCGTTGGTGCCCGCGAGAGTGAAGGTGGCGCTCTTGATGCCAGCCTCCTGGCCGTCCAGCCGGTCCTGCACCGTGGCGCTGAAGCCGCGCGACTCGGCCCAGCGCAGGTACATGCGCAGCAGCATCTCGGCCCAGTCCTGGGCGTCGGTGCCGCCCTCGCCCGCCTGGATGGTCACCACGGCGTCGCCGGCATCGTGCTCGCCCCCGAACAGGCGGGCCTCCTCCAGCACCAGCAGCTGGTCCTCGGCCCGGACCAGCCCGTCCACGATCTCCTGCGTGAACTCCTCGGTGAGGCTGCCCGCGCGCTCCTCCTCGCGTGCCATGGCGGCCAGCTCGGCCAGGTCGGCCACCTCGGTGGAGAGCGTGCGGTACTGGTCGAGGCGCCCGGCGTAGCGGGCGTGCTCGGCCGATACCCGCGCGGCCCGCTCCTGGTCGTCCCAGAAGTCGGCGGCGCCCATCTGCTGCTCCAGCTCGGCCACGCGCTCGGCCGTGGCGTCGGGGTCGAGGTACTCCCCCAGCAGCGCCACGCGATCGCCCAGCTTCCCCGCCTGCTGCGCCAGTTGGTCCGGATCGGTCATCGGAGAGGCGGCCCTACGCCGCGCCGCAGCACTTCTTGTACTTCTTGCCCGACCCGCAGGGGCACGGGTCGTTGCGGCCGATGCGGTCCTCGTCGTCGATGACCACGGTCTCCACCACGCCCGGCAGGGGCGCCTCGGTGGCGGCGTCCTCGTGGAAGTGCGCGGGCTCGGTGGCCTCGAACGCGATCTCGTCGGGGTCGTCCACCAGGCCCTCGGTGATGCCCGCGAACCCCTGCACGGGGTCCTCCTGCGAGGTGTAGGTGACCCCGTCCACCGGCGCGGCCGCCACCGGCTCCGGCGGCGCCTCCACTTCCACGTGGAACATGTACCGCACGAACTCACGGGTGATGTTCTGCATCATCTCGTCGAACATCTGGTGGCCCTCGAGGCGGTACTCCGAGAGCGGGTCCTTCTGGCCCAGGGCGCGCAGGTGGATGCCCTCGCGCAGGTAGTCCATGTTCAGCAGGTGCTCGCGCCAGTCCACGTCCACCAGCTGCAAGAGCACCCAGCGCTCGAGGTCGCGCACCATCTCGGCGCCGAGCTCCGCCTCGCGGCGGTCGTACGCCTCCATGGCGTCGTCCTCCAGGCGGTCCAGCAGCTCATCGCGGGTGAGGCCGTCATGGCGGATGTCGTCCACCGTGAACGACATGGGATACAGCTGCGCGAGCTCGAGGAACATGCCGTCCAGGTCCCAGTCGGCCACGGCGGCGTCGGTGTCCTCGTAGCGGTCCACCGTCTCCACCAGCACCTCCACGATCCAGTCGCGGGAGCGCTCGGCCAGGTCGGCGCCCTCCAGCACCAGGCGGCGCTCGGCGTAGATGACCTCGCGCTGCTTGTTGAGCACGTCGTCGTACTCCAGCACCCGCTTGCGGATGTTGAAGTTGTATTCCTCCACCTTCTTCTGGGCGCCCTCCACCGTCTTGGTGAGCATCTTCGAGTCGAGCGGCAGGTCGTCACCCGGGCCCAGGCGGTCGAGCACCTTGTACATGCGGTCGCCCGAGAAGATGCGGATCAGGTCGTCCTCGGCCGACAGGAAGAACCGCGTGGCGCCGGGATCGCCCTGGCGGCCGGAACGTCCGCGCAGCTGGTTGTCGATGCGTCGGCTCTCGTGGCGCTCGGTGCCCACCACGTACAGCCCGCCCAGGTCGGCCACGCCCTCGCCCAGCTTGATGTCCACGCCACGTCCGGCCATGTTGGTGGCGATGGTCACCGCGCCGGGCTCTCCGGCGCGCGCGATGATCTCGGCCTCCTGCTCGTGCTGCTTGGCGTTGAGCACGTTGTGCGGGATGCCCCGCTTGTCCATCATCCCCGAGAGCATCTCGGAGATCTCCACGCTGATGGTGCCCACGAGGACCGGCTGCCCGCGGTCGTGGGCCTCCTTGATGTCCTCGATCACCGCGTTGAACTTGGCCTCGCGGGTCTTGAAGATGAGGTCGTTGCGGTCATCGCGGATCATCGGCCGGTGCGTAGGCACGCTCACCACGTCGGTCTCGTAGATCTTGTGGAACTCGTTGGCCTCGGTGGAGGCCGTGCCGGTCATGCCCGACAGCTTGTCGTACATGCGGAAGTAGTTCTGCAGCGTGATGGTGGCGAGGGTCTGGTTCTCCTCGCGGATCTTGAGCCCCTCCTTGGCCTCGATGGCCTGGTGCAGGCCCTCCGAGTAGCGCCGCCCCTCGAGCACCCGGCCGGTGAACTCGTCCACGATCAGCACCTCGCCGTCGCGGACGATGTACTCCTTGTCCTTGCGGAAGAGTGACTCGGCCTTGAGCGCCTGGATGAAGTGGTTCACCAGCTGGCCGTGGATGTCGAGGTACAGGTGCTCGATGCCCAGCGCCTTCTCCACCTTCTCCACGCCGCTCTCCAGCGGGGCCACGGTGCGGTGCTTCTCGTCCACCTCGTAGTCGTCGCCCTTGCGGAGCGTGGGCACGATGCGCGCGAAGCGGTAGTAGGTGTCGGCCGCGGCCTCGGGAACGCCGGAGATGATGAGCGGCGTGCGGGCCTCGTCGATGAGGATGGAGTCCACCTCGTCCACGATGCAGAAGGCGTGGCCGCGCTGCACGCAGTCGTCGAGCCGCACGGCCATGTTGTCGCGCAGGTAGTCGAAGCCGAACTCGGAGTTGGTGCCGTAGGTGATGTCCGCCGCGTACGCGGCGCGGCGCTGGTCCTCGGGCATCATGGCGCCGATAATGCCCACGCTCAGCCCCAGGGCCTCGTACACGGGGGTCATCCACTGCGCGTCGCGTGACGCCAGGTAGTCGTTCACGGTGACCAGGTGCACGCCCTTGCCCGTGAGGGCGTTCAGCGCCACGGCGGCCGTGGCCGTGAGGGTCTTGCCCTCACCGGTCTTCATCTCGGCGATGCGGCCCTCGTTCAGCACCATCGCGCCCACCAGCTGCACGTCGAAGTGGCGCATGCCCAGCGTGCGCCACGACGCCTCGCGCACAAGCGCGAACACCTCGTCCAGCACGTCGTCCGTGTCCGCGCCATCCTCGGCCAGGCGCTCGCGGATGGCGGCGGCCCGCTCGCGGATCTGCTCGTCGGAGAGGTCCTGCATCTCGGGCTCCAGCGCGTTGATGCGCTCCACCCGCTGCAGTCGCTGCTTCATTCCACGCCCCTCGCCGAAGCGAAGGACCTTGTTGATCAACTCCGTGCTCATGCAGGCGTGTCCGGACGGCCGCTTACGGGAGCGCCAAGCGTACCAACGGAGGCAGCCCCTACCCGGTGCGCGATGTCACCGCCGACCCGCTGCGCTGCAGCAGGTGAGCCCACAGGGCGTCGTCGGTGGACGACCCTCCCGCCAGGCCATGCTGGGCGCGGTATGCGCTGATGGCGTTGCGCGTGGTGGCCCCGAACCATCCGTCCACCGGCAGCGCCATTCCCTGCGATCGCAGGAGCCGCTGCAGGTGGCGCACCACGTCGCCGCGCGAGCGCAGGCCGATCACCGGGTAGCGGGTGGTGGCCCGGAGAGCCAGCGGGGCCTGGCAGCTGATGGGCGACCCCAGCGCTGGCCACTGGGCCGCGCGGGTGTTCTGCCATGCCCACCAGCTCTCGCCCTGCACCCCGGCGGCCTTGGCCGCGCACCGGAACTGGCGGATCTGCGCCGGGGTCTCGCGCATGTAGGTGCCGCCCAGGAGGGCGATGGGCTTGCCGTACACCCGGTTCCAGCGCATGGTGCGCTCCACGGCGGTGGCCGGCGACACGCGGAAGGCGCGCCAGTACACCTGGGGCATGGTGAACTGCGCCGCATTGGGTCCGGACAGGAACGCCGAGTACGGGAACCGGCCGTGCAGGTCGACATACGGGAACGTGGTGAGGCCGATGGGATACGCCGTGCCCACGCGTGCGCGGAGCGACCGCATGTACCGCGTGGCGCGCTGGTAGCGCTGCGGGATGCGCTCGAACTCGATCTCGGCATCCACCACGAAGCAGTCGGCGCCCGCGCGCACGGCACGTGCGGCCACGGCGGCCTCGACCTCGGGGCGCGTCCCGCGCACGTACTGCCAGGCGCATACGCGCAGGCCCGCGGCCTTCAGCGGGCCCACCGCCTGGTCGAACTGCCGCCAGTAGTTGGTGCCATCACCCGACTTGACGTGCACGGTGCGCACGCCGTGGCGCTTGGCGCGGTCGATGATGCGCTGCAGGGTGGGCTCGGAGCGCTTCACGTACCAGATCCACATGCCCACCCCGCGAACGGGCTCGGGCAGGTCCGCCGTGGAGGCGGTGCCCGGCAGGGGCACGCCCGGGTCACCGGGCGTGCACTCCGATGCGAAGCCCCACGCCTCGCGCAGGGCCACCGGGATGCCCGGGCAGGCCCCGGCCATGGACACCGCGCCCTCGGCACGGTAGGTGCCGGCCGCGATCTCGCGGAACAGCTGCATGTCGGTGGCGCCGCCCTGGCCCATGTCGGCCATCACCCAGGTGGCACCCTCCATGCGCGCGGCCAGCATGCTGCCCGGCACCTCCTGCCCCGTGCGCCCGGCGGATGCCCAGGCCGCGCGTACCTGCAGGCGCATGGCGTCGGACACCCCCAGCTCCTCGACCACGCCCGGGACGGCCGGCGGCACCGATTGCCATGCGTAAGTAACGGCGTTCACCAACTCCTGCAGGTCCTGGCTGCCGCCTCCGGGACGGGCGGTGATGGTGCCCACCAGGCGATCGCCGCGGGATGCGACGGCCAAGGTGCGCAGGCCGCCACCGGGCATCACCGCGATGGCCACGCGGCCGCCCGGAGCGGGCTCCAGCTCGGCGTTCAGGCCTGTCGTGGCGCCCGATTGGGCCAGCAGCGCCAGCGTGGCGCGGCGCACGGAGGCGCGTGCTGCCGGCGCGGACGGGAATGCACTGGCGAATGAGGTGGCCGTGCCCCCATCGGCAAGGGATGCGGTGCGCGCCGAGGTGGCCAGGGCGCCCAGGCTCGCCAGCACGTCGCGCAGCACGGCGAACTGCGGGTCGCCTGCAGCGATGACCGCGGTGGCCACCGCCTCGCCGCCATCGGACGACGTGCTGGTGGCCGCCCCCTCCCCCACCACCGCAGGACGCGGCGTGATGCGGTCGAGGTCGGCCACCAGCACGGGGTCGGCGGCCAGCGCCGGCCCCGTGGCCGCGACGGCGACCACCAGGGCCAGGGCCCAGCTGATCAGGCGGCGTGGCGCGTCAGGCCCCTTCGATGAGGCCGAAGTCGCCGTCGCGGCGGCGGTAGATCACGCTCACCTCACCGCTCGACTCATTGCGGAAAACGAAGAACGCGTGGTCCACCAACTCAAGGCGCACGGCGGCGTCCTCGGGCGTGAGCGACGGCATCTCGAAGCGCTTGCTGCGCACGATGCGGATGGGCGGCGGCGCCTCCACGGCCTCGGTGGCCTCCTTGCCCAGGCGGTCCAGCGCGGCGATCTCTGCCGGCGTCGACGCGATGGCCTCGATGCCTGGGCCGTGATGGTCCTTGCGGCGCTCGCGCAGGCGCTGGGCCGCACGCTCGATGCGGTGCGCCGCCAGGTCGATGGCCGCGTACATGTCGGAGTCGGCCTCGCGCACGCGCAGCACGGGTCCCTTGCTGCGCACCGTCACCTCGGCGATCTGGCTGCGCGCGATGCTGGGGTTGTGCTCCACCGAGAGCTCCACCTCCACCTGTGCGGAGTCGGCGATGGGACCGAGCACCCGCTCGATCTTCTGCATGCGCTTCTCGGCGTGGGCCTCGAGTGCCTCGGTGACCGGGACGTTGCGTCCCCTGACGTGGAGCTCCATCGCTGCCGCCCCTCTCCGTAGCTGCCGTCTCCCGACTCTAGTGCCCTACGCGACCGGGGCAACCCGGGCCAGTGACACCGCGCCCACCCGCGCGCACCCCGCCGTCCGCAGGGCGCGGGCGGCGGCGCTCAGGGTGGAGCCGGTGGTCACCACGTCGTCCACCAGCACCGCATGCAAGGGCGCCGGGCGCACGGCCCGGAACGCGCCCTGCACCTGCCGGCGGCGGGCGGGCGCGCCCGCCCCGCGCTGCGCAGGCGCCCCGTCGGGCCGGCTCAGCACCGGCTGCATCGGCACCCCCCAGGCATCTGCGAGGCGCTGCGCAAGCAGATCGGCCTGGTTGAACCCGCGCTCGGCGAGGCGGCGAGGCGCCAGCGGCACGGGCACCAGCACCGCGCCGGGTGGTGGTGGCGCGATGCGGCGCACCATGACATCGGCCAGCAGCGGGGCCAACGCGCGGCGGTGCAGGTCCTTCACCGCGCTCACCAGGTCGGGCACGGGATACCGGTACGGCGCGGCCTGCCGTGCCCACGCCACCCCCGGGATGCACTGGCCGCACGCCGCGCAGGGCACGGGCCACGGGTGCCCGCAGCCCGTGCACGCGGCGGGGCCCAGCGGGGCGATTGCGTCGGCGCACGGCGCGCACAGCGGCGGGCCCGGCATGCCGCACGCGGCGCAGCCATCGCCGATGAGCGAGTCGAGGATTGCGGTGGCAATGCGCCCCATGGGCCCCATGGTGGCCATGCACGGCGCGCGGGAATGTGCCGGATGGTCCGGAATGCGTGCCTATCCGCCCCCGCCGCGCTACCGTTCCCTCCACACGCGGGGCACGGTGCCCCGGGAGCGACGAGAGGAGCCGTCACGGCCTCCACCGAGAAGGAACAGGCAATTGAGTTCGAGGGCGAGGTCACCGAGGCCCTGCCCAACACGTTCTTCCGCGTCGAGCTGGACGGCGGCCACGTAGTGCTAGCCAAGCTGGCCGGCCGCATGCGCCGCAACTACATCCGCGTGAACCCGGGTGACAAGGTGAAGGTAGAGGTCTCCCCCTACGACCTCACGCGAGGCCGCATCACCTACCGCCTCAAGTAGTCCCTGCCGCCACCCCGCGCCGCCCCTAGTGCGCGGCGTCGTCCCAGGCGCGGCGCAGGGAGCGCTCGTACGGCGCGCGGTGCACGCCCTGCTCGGTGATGATGGCCGTCACCAGGCGCGCCGGGGTGCGGTCGAACGCGGGGTTGGCCACCGGGGCGTCCGGTGATGCCGCGGGCATGCCGAACAGCGCAAGCCCCCGCACCTCGTCGGCGGCCCTCTCCTCCACGGGGATCTCCGCGGCCGAGGGCATGGTGAGGTCCAGCGTGGACGTGGGCGCGGCCACGATGAATGGGATGCCGTGCTCGCGGGCCAGGATGGCCACGCCGTAGGTGCCGATCTTGTTGACCACGTCGCCGTTGGCGGCGATGCGGTCAGCCCCCACCACCACATGGCTCACCCGCCCCTGCGACATGAGCATGGCGGCCATGTTGTCGCTGATGAGCGTGTACGGGATGCCGTCCTGGGCGAGCTCCCACGCCGTGAGGCGCGATCCCTGCAGCAGCGGGCGGGTCTCGTCCACGATCACGGTGACCGACGGGTCGGCCTCGTACGCGGCCCGCACCACGCCCAGCGCGGTGCCGTAGCCGCCGGTGGCAAGCGCACCGGCGTTGCAGTGGGTGAGGATGCACGCCCCGCGAGTGAAGAGCGGCAGCGAGTGGTGCCCGATGGCCACGCAACGGTCGACCTCGTCCGAGTGGATGGCGCGCGCGGCGGCGGCCAGCTCGGCGGCGATCTCCTGCGGCGTGCCCTCGTGGTCGGCGATGACCCCGGCCAGGCGGTCCACCGCCCACTCCAGGTTGACGGCCGTGGGGCGCGCCACGCGCAGTTCCGCCACCGCCCGGCCCATCTCGGCGTCGAACGCCTGCCGCGTGCTGCTGGTGGCGGCCGCCTGGTGCGCGGCCAGCGCCACCCCCATGGCCCCGGCAACGCCGATGGCCGGAGCGCCGCGGATGACCATCGCCTTGATGGCATCCACGACGTCCGGCCACGTGGTGAGCGTGACGTGCACGACCTCGCCCGGGAGGCGGGTCTGGTCCAGCATCACCACCGCCCCGTCCCGCAGGGCGATGATGTCCTCCGGGGCGAGGCCGGTCGTGCTCAGATCAGGTGCCCTGGTCCCAGGAGGCCAGGTACTTCTCCTGCTCCTCGGTGAGGGCGTCGATCTCCACGCCCATCGAGTACAGCTTGAGCCGGGCGATCTCGGCGTCGATGTCCTCGGGCACCACGTACACCGTGTTGTCGAGCGACGCGGCGTTCTTGGCCATGTACTCGGCCGACAGCGCCTGGTTGGCGAAGCTCATGTCCATCACGGCCGCCGGGTGACCCTCGGCCGCGGCCAGGTTGAGCAGCCGGCCCTCGGCCAGCAGGTACACCTTGCGGCCGTTGCGCAGGCTGTACTCCTGGACGAACGGGCGCACCTCGCGCGAGCCGTCGGTGAGCTCGTCCAGCCCCGGGATGTCGATCTCCACGTTGAAGTGGCCGGTGTTGGCGATGATGGCGCCGTCCTTCATGTGCTCGAAGTGCTCACGGCGCAGCACGTGGATGTTGCCGGTGGCGGTGATGAACACATCCCCCTCCTTGGCGGCGTCGGCCACGGTCATCACGTCGAAGCCGTCCATCACGGCCTCCAGGGCCGCCAGCGGGTCGACCTCGATCACGATGACATGGGCGCCCATGCCCTTCAGGCGCGACGCCAGGCCGCGGCCGCACCAGCCGTAGCCGCCCACCACGCACTTGCGGCCGGCCACCAGAATGTTGGTGGCGCGCAGCAGGCCATCCAGCGTGCTCTGGCCGGTGCCGTAGCGGTTGTCGAACATGTGCTTGGTGTTGGCCTCGTTCACGGCCACCACCGGGAAGGCGAGCTTGCCCTCGGCCTCCAGGGCCTTGAGGCGGATGACCCCCGTGGTGGTCTCCTCGGTGCCGCCGATGATGCCGTCCAGCATCTCGCGACGGTCGCCGTGGAGAACGCCGATCACGTCGGCGCCGTCGTCCATGGTGATCTGCGGGGCGTGGTCGATGGCCGCCGTGAGGTGCGAGTAGTAGGTCTCGTCGTCCTCGCCCTTGATGGCGTAGGTGGAGATGCCGTACTCACCCACCAGGGCCGCGGCCACGTCGTCCTGGGTGGACAGCGGGTTGGATGCCACCAGCACCACGTCGGCGCCGCCGGCCTGCAGGGTGCGGGCCAGGTTGGCGGTCTCGGTGGTCACGTGCAGGCAGGCGGAGATGCGGATGCCGTCGAGCGGCTTCTCCTTCTCGAACCTCTCGCGGATCTGCTTGAGCACGGGCATGTCGCGGTCGGCCCACTCGATGCGCTGGCGCCCGAGCTCGGCCAGGCCGAGGTCGGCCACGTGATGCTTGATCGTTGTCGACACAGACAGTTTCCTTTTTCGCTTCGAGGCGCCGGGAGGGTAACACTCTTTTCCGGCCGGTCCGGACTAGATCGAGCCGCTCTCCCCAGCGCGCAGGCGCTGGTTGCCGGTGGTGGCGAGCCCGGCCTTGAGGGTGCCGATGCTGTCTACCGGCTCCGGGTCCACGCGACGCAGGCACGCGGCGTACAGCGACACGTAGTCGCCCAGCAGCACCAGGTCGATCGCGCGCGCCAGGGGGCTGTCCCCCTCACCCTCGATGGTGAGCACGTCGGTCACCTTCGGACTGATGATCTCGCGGGTGAGTGCCATTCGGCGCTCCACCTGGCGGTGCTGGCGCGGGTCGCGCAGCATCACCACCTGCGCCTGGTCGCCGAACGCGCCGGCCTGCTCCCAGCCCACGATCTCGTTGTGGTTCATCTCGGGCAGGGCGGCCCAGAAGGACGGCTGCTTGGCGTTCTCGTTGAACTGGCACTTCCACCGGAAGGCGATGCCCGCGGTGACCTCGGCGCCGTAGATGACCGGCACCTTGTCGTGCAGGCGCATGGCCAGTTGCTTGGCGGGGTTGGCATCGGTGGGGCGCCCGGGGCCGTAGGCGTCGATGGCGGCGGCGATGGCATCGCGGGCGGCGTCGAGCTCCTGGTCCTGCGGAGGGATGATGCCCAGCCGCGACAGGAACACCACCGCGGGGATGAGCATGTGCAGCAGGGCCATGCGCGGTTGCAGCCCACCCGGGATGGGCAGCACGGGCACGCCGTGCTTGCCGTTGTACCAGGTGTCCAGCTTGCCGCCGCTGGTCACGGCGATGGCCGGCGACTCGCGCTCGAGCGCCTGCATGGCCGCGGTGAGGGTCTCCTCGGTCTCGCCCGAATACGACATGAGGATGGCCAGCGTGTGGTCGTCGGCCCAGCCGGGCAGGTAGTACCCGCGGTGCACCAGCAGCGGCACGCGCGTGCGCTCGTAGTACGTGCTGGCGATGAGGTCGCCGGCCACGGCCGATCCGCCCATGCCGCAGATGAGCACGTTGCCGATGATGTCCCGGTCAAAGGGGATGTCGAGCGCCTCGGCACCGGCGCGGGCCTGGTCGAATACGTCCACCGACGACGCAAGGCCGTCGATGAGCCCGGCGCGGTCGACCGCGAGCACCTCTGGGAGATCGAGTTCCGCCATCAGGGGGAGGCTACCGACCCCGTGGGGATGGTGGCGGGCCCCGCCACGGCCATGCCCTCCGGCACCATGGCGCCGTCACCGGCCACCACCAGCCCGGTCACCCGCGCGCCCGGACCCACGGTCACCTGGCGTCCCAGCACCGCGCCGTCCACCATGGCCTCCTCCCCCACCGACGTACCGGCGCCCACCACGCAGTCGGCCACCGTGGCGCCGGCGCCCACCACGGCGCCCGGGCCCACGCAAGCGCCCGGGCCGATGGTGGCCGAGGCATCCACCAGGGCATCGGGAGACACCCACGCCGCACCCGGCGACGGGATGAACCCCACCCGGCCCGACAGCAGGTCGAGGTGCGCATCGAGGTACGACCCCGGCGTGCCGATATCGCGCCAGTAGCAGTCCGATGCCATGGCGCCCACGCCGCCGCGCGCGGCCAGCAGGGGGAAGGTGTCGCGCTCGATCGACACCTGCTGCCCGTGCGGGATGGCCCGGCGGGCGGATGGCGACAGCACGTAGGTGCCGGCGTTGATGCGGTAGGGCTCGCCGGGCACCAGCTGGTCGGCGCCGGGCTTCTCCACGAACTCCGTCACCCGGCCATCCGCGTCGGTGCGCACCAGGCCGAAGGCGCTGGGGTCGTCCACCGGCGTGAGTGCGATGGTGGCCTCGGCGCCAAGGCCACGATGGTGCGCCACCAGGGCCGCCAGGTCGAGGTCGGTGAGGATGTCGCCGTTCAGCACGAACACGTCGTCGTCGTCCAGCAGCTCCTCGGCGTTGGCGATGGCGCCCGCGGTGCCCAGCGGCTCCGGGTCCACCACGTACCCCACCTGCAGCCCGCGCGACGCGCCGTCGCCGAAGTACTCCTCGATCTCCCGCGGGCGGTACCCGCACGAGAACACGACGCGCTCCACCCCGGCTGCGCTCAGGTGGTCCACCTGCCGCTCCACGAACGGCAGGTCCAGCAGCGGCAGCATGGGCTTGGGCAGGGTGTCGGTAAGCGGGCGCATGCGCGTGCCCTGCCCGCCCACCAGGATGACGGCCTGGCGCACCCCCGCGGGGGCGCTCATGACGGCACGACCCTCCCGATGCCCTCATACGCCAGGCCCGCGGCCACCACCTGCGCGGGGTCCAGGGCGTTGCGTCCGTCCACCAGCACGTCGCCCCGCATGGCCTGCGACACCTTCGCCCAGTCCAGCCCCACCACCTCGGGCCATTCGGTCACGATCACCACGGCGTCCGCGCCGGTGATGCACGCCATGGGGTCGTCATGCAGCGCCACCGCGCTCAAGCGGCTGGAGGCGGCGTCCAACGCCACCGGGTCGTATGCCCGCACGCGCGCGCCCTCGGCCAGCAGCCGGCCGGCCAGCACCACGCTGGATGCCTCGCGCATGTCGTCGGTGCCCGGCTTGAACGCCAGGCCCATAAGGGCGATCTCCTTGCCCTCCAGGTCGCCCAGGTGCCGCTTGAGCTTGCCGACCACGCGGCGCTTCTGCAGCTCATTCACCTCGATCACGGATGTGAGCAGCTGGAAGTGGTACCCGCTGTTTCCCGCGAGCTGCTTGAGCGCCGAGACGTCCTTGGGGAAGCAGTTATGGACGACGAGCCCACCACTCGTCACGACGGTGTGCGGCCCCGGGACCTCGAGCGAGTACACATGGCCGCGCGACGGCACGCGCCGCGTCGCTGCGACCCGCACCCAAGCGGTGCCTTGCCCATCGCACCGGTATCCGGTGGGGGCGATGCGCCGGGTGCGGGCCAGGGCAGGAACCACGCGATCACCATCGGCGGGATCGATCAGGTCAAGACAGCGCTCCACCTGCGCCGCCCCGGAGATGACCAGCCAGTACGTGTCGCACGTCGACTTCGCCGTCTGGCCCACCTTGACGCGCGCGACCACGCCGAACTCGCCGAGGATCCTGAGCAGGCCATCGGCCAGGTCCCTGCTCACGGTTCCGTACTCCAGCACGACGGATGAACCGCCATTCACGAATGACCACGACCCGTCGCCACGCCAGGCACCCGACAGGAAGGCGCGCCGATGCTCCGCCGGGGCGCTCCACAGCACATCGGGAACCCGTTGCGTATACGAGTTACGCCCAAAGCCGAGCATGCCCGTCCATGCCGACCCAAGGAGGCGGGACGAGACCATGACGGAGCGTGACGTGCCCATGTCGCGGACGTCGGCGTGCACGCCATGTGAGCGCCAGTAGTCCGCCACGGTGGCGATCAGGTCATCCTCGTCCGTGGGATGGAACGACCAGGCGATGCGCAGCCGGTTGCCATCGCGGGCGACGTGCCCCTCGGCGGCGTAGAGGCCGGCCACACGCCAGAACGCGGCATCGAGCGGGATGTCTCCGGGCACGTAGGTGCCATTGAACGCGGTGCCGAGCGTCGCTTCCTCCTCCGGGAGGCCGAGTGCCCGCAGTTCCGTGAGGCGCATCGCACCACTCCGCGCGATGTCGTACGACCGGGCCCGGGGGCCACGGTGGTGACCGAGGTGGGCGATTCCGGCGGCGATGTCGCGAGGGGCCAGCGTGGCAAACGTGGCCGATGGCGGACGGGCGACGATGGCCGCCGCCTCGAGCCCTGCGGCCCGCACGGCACCCGAAATCGCGAGGTGCTCCACCCGCTCCTCGCGCGGAGCCGTGCCAAGGGCGATGGGAAGCCAGTGGACGGACGAAAGGCTCCCGGCGGGGACGATGTCGGCCAGCTGCTCCCCCGGCGAGATTGCCGCCACCATCGGATGGTCGGGCGTGCAGCGGACTCGACGGCCCATCTTCGTGGTCACCTCGACGAGGTCGTCCGCGAAAGGACGTCGCGTGAGCACTTCCACCGGGTGGAAGGCGGGGCCCTCCGCGCCCTGGGTCCACGCGGCCACTTCGAGGCCATCCGGATGAAGCACCTCGGCGGCGGCGCCCGCCGCGTAGTCATCCCACAGGCGCTCGAAGGTCGTGACCCGCACGTCATCACCCTCGCGCACCATCAGGGTCTCCGCGCCGTCCAGGCAACTCCCCCCGAAGCCAACGCCCGCCGAGAGGAACCTGGGCCCGATGCGCCCGTCGAGGCCCATGCCCTCGGCAACCTCGGTCACATCCGCCCCCACCTCCTCGCACACGTTGGCGATCTCGTTGATGAACGAGATCTTGGTGGCCAGGAAGGCGTTGGAGGCGTACTTGATCATCTCGGCGGTGGGCACCGAGGTGCGAAGGATGGGGGCGCCAAGCGGCGCGTAGAGCGCCGCCACCTTGTCGCCGTCTGCCGGGCGGAAGCCACCCACCACCACCCGGTCGGGGCTCAAGAAATCGGCGATGGCCACGCCCTCCTTCAGGAACTCCGGGTTGGAGCAGTAGCCCACGTCATCGAGCCCGCGCTTGTCGAGTTCGGCGCGCACCCTCTCGCCGGTGCCCACCGGCACGGTGCTCTTCATCACCAGCACATGGCCCGCCGAGGCCGCGGGGCCGATCTGCTCGAGCTCATCCACCACGCTCATCACGCGCGACAGATCGGCATCGCCCGATGGCGTTGGCGGGGTGTCCACGGCGATGAACACGATCTCCGAGGCCTCGAGCATCTCGCGCAGGTCGAGGGTGGCGCTGAGGCGGTCGGCGCACTCATGCATGAGTTCCTTCAGGCCGTCCTCGTGGATGGGGGGCTCGCCCCCCTGGATCATCTCCACCTTGGCCGGGTCGATGTCGCGCAGGGTCACCTGGTGCCCCAGCGAGGCAAGGCATGCCCCGGTTACCAGGCCCACGTAGCCCGCCCCGATCACCCCGATGCGCTCGCCCATCAGGGGGTGTACGCGTCCTGCTCGATCGGGATGTCCACCGGGCTCGCCCCTGGGCGCAGCGTCACCTTGCCCAGCGGCCTGGCCGACTTGGCGATGGCGTACATGTCCTCGGCCGACAGCTTGTAGTCGAGGGTGTTGGAGATCCAGTAGGTCACGCCGTCCTTCTGCCACGCCAGGCGCATGAGGTTCTTGCCGTCGTAGAACGTGGAGTACTGGCGGCCGCCGCTGGTCACGACGCCCGTGCGGCCCTCGAGCAGCGGCGGGTCGGCCCAGTCGAGCACCTGGTAACCCCAGTAGGTGCCGGAGGGTACGCGGAACACCATCTTGAGGGCCTGCGGGCCCTGGCCCCCGGTGTTCACCCGATATGCGCGCACAACCTTCAGCTCGGAGCCGGTGGGCACGCGCGTGGGCACCATGATCTTCAGGCCCGTGGCCTTCTGGATGCGGCGCGACAGCGGGATAAGGCTCCTGGTGTCCACCACGCGGGCCACCGGCCTGGGCTGCGCCTTCTTCTTCTTGGGCGCCACCAGCTGGCCGTCGTACGACTCGCCCACCGTCACGCGGACGTCCACGCCGTCGGGGGTGCTGGTCCGCGGTAGCGCGGCCACCACAGCGGAGGGCCCGAACAGCGTGGCGATGTTCCGGGCGGCCTCGCGCTGGCCCTCCGCGTAGGCCACCACGGTCTCGGGCTTGCCGAACGAGTCGGCGTTGCCGCCCGACACGGCGTCGAACCCCCTCTGGCGCAGCTGGTCGGTGGCCGTCTCGGCATCGAGCAGCCGGCCGTTGCCATTGAGCACCTGCACCTGCACGTCGTTCGGGCTCACCACGGCGGTGGCCGCGCCCTGCGTGAACTCGGGGTTGAGCCACGCCTCAACCTTGGCGTCGATCTCCGACTGCGGCGCCTCCACGATGGACGCCCCGTTGCGCATGGTGGGCGTGCCGGAGATGCTGTTACGGGCGATGCGGTCCTTGTCGGTGGTGATGGACTGCTCCATGATGCCCAGCAGGCGCGGCACCGACCGCACGTTGGTGGTGATGTTGTCAGCAAAGATTCCGGCGTAAGCGGGGATCTCGGGCAGGTTGCCGAACCGGTTGGTCTGCCTCTTGAGCTCCGAAAGGAACGCCTGCTGGCGGGCGATGCGGGCGAAGTCGGAGTCGGTGTGCCGGTAGCGCACGTAGTCGAGGGCGTCCTCGCCGTTCAGGCGCTGGTACCCGGGCTTGAGGTCGATCTCCTCGTAGTCGTCGATGCCGTCGCCGGCCACGTTCTTGTTGAAGTACTTGCGGTCCACGTCGAGGTACACCCCGCCCACCTGGTCAACCAGCTTGCGGAAGCCCTCGAAGTCGATGTTGACGAAGTAGTTGATGGGCTGGCCGGTGAGGCCCTTGATGGTCTCGATGGTCTTGGCGGGACCGCCGGCCGAGAACGACGCGTTGATCTTGTCCATCCCGCGGCCGGGGATGTTCACGTAGAGGTCACGCGGGAACGAGAGCATGGAGATGAAGCCCTTGTCGCCGTCCATGCGGATGAGGATGAGCGAGTCGGAGCGCCCCGGGTCGCCCGCCCCCTCCTTGCCCGCGCGCTTGTCGGAACCGATGAGCAGGATGTTCACCGGCTCGCCGGGCACGTCGGGGTCGACGGCCTTCTGGGCTTCCTGCACCAACTCGATGTCAGGGCTTGCCTTCTCGAGGGTGTTGTCGAGCAGCTGGTAGCTGGCCACGGCCAGTCCAGCGCCCGCGCCCACGATGAGGATGGCCGCCCACATGGCCACCCACGGCCAGCGGCGGCGCTTGCGGGGCACGCGGTACCAGCGCGTGGGGCGCTCGGAGTCGTCCACCGGCGGGTCCTGGGGCTCGTCGCTCACGCGCGCGCCTCCTGGTCACGGATGGCGGCGATGGCCGGGGCCAGTACGCCAGCCGTGGCCGCGAAGTCCTCGAGTGCCTGGCGGTAGGCCATCAGGCTGGGGATGTCCACGTACTCATCCGGACCATGATGCCCGGCGCCGCGGGGGCCGAACTCCACCGCGGGCACGCCCACCTGCAGGAACGCCACGGCATCGGACGCCCCATCGCGCCCCACCGACATGGATGAGTGGTCGTGGCGCGACGCGCACTGCACCAGCGCGCCGACCAGGGGGTGCTCCGGATCGGTGTCGGCCGGCGGCCGGGCGATGGCCACCTCCACCGACGCCGCCCCGCAGTCGCGGGCCTGGCGCAGGACCTCGTCGGGGTCCTGGCCGGGCAGGTAGCGGATGTCCACGTGCATGCGGCACAGATCGGGCACCTTGTTCACCGCGTCACCGCCCTCGATGCGTCCCAGGTTCACCGACGGCCGCGCGAACAACGGCGTGGAGGCGCGGGTGAACGGCAGCGACTCCAGCCGGCGGTACACCTCGAGCGCGCGGACGATGGCGTTGTCGCCCAGCCACGGCGTGGACCCGTGCGCGGCGCGGCCCTCCACCACCACCTCCAGGATCATCACGCCCTTGGCCTGCACGCCCACCTGCATGTCGGTGGGCTCGCCGCAGATCACGAAGTCCGCCCGAAGCCCCTGGTCCACCAGCATCTCGGTGGCGTTGGGGCCCGGCTGGGCGCGCTCCTCATCGGGCACGATGACCAGCTCCACCTGCACTCCCGGGGGCGGCGTGTCGGCCAGGTTGGCCGTGGCGATCATCATGGCCCCCAGGGCGGCCTTCATGTCGTAGGCGCCGCGGCCGATGAGCCGGTCGCCCTGGATGCGCGGCGCGAACTGGTCGGGGTGCCCCGGCACCACGTCGAGGTGCCCGTTGAAGACGATGCGTACGGGGCCGCTGCCGGCCGTTGCCGTGAGCACCTCGCGGTCGCCCAGGTCGCGACGGGTAAGGCCAGCGCCCCTGCCCTCCAACCACCCGGCGACGAAGTCCATCGCCACGGCGAGACCCGCCGGATCGGAGGTGTCATGGGCGATGAGCCGCTCTGCGAGACGGACTTCATGCACGCGGGTGAGCATAGCCAAGCGACCCGACGTGACCACTCCCCCGGGTTCCCGCGGGAAGCGCGATACCGTCGCTCCGTGCGGACGTATCTGGCCATCATCGTCGCGCTGCTGGCGCCGGTCGGCGCCATGGCGGCAACCAAGCGCGTGGTCACCCTGCCGGGGGGCAACGGCGTGCCCCTGGCGGGCACCCTCACCATCCCCGACGGGCCGGGGCCGCACCCCGCCGCCGTGATCGTGGGCGGCTTCGGGCCCGGCACCCGCGACGGGGCCATCGTGGGCGGACCGCCCGGCGGCCTGTACGCGGCCTGGGCGCGGGCCCTGGCCGATCGCGGGGTGATGACCCTGCGCTACGACAAGCGGGGCATCGGCGACTCCCCCGGTCCCGCGCTTGCCTGGCTTGACCTTCCTGCGCTCACCCGCGACGCCACGGCGGCAATCCGCTGGCTGGAGAAGCGACCCGAGACGGATCGGGCGCGTACCGGGGCCATCGGCCATAGCCAGGGCGGCGACATCGCGCTCCGGTCCGGGCGCGACGCGCGCGCCGACATGGTGGTGACCATGGCCGCCCCGGCGCGCCCCCTGGGCCGGCTGGGTGCGGGCATCCGGCGACTCATCGAGCGGGTGGGGGGACGCCGCGCCGCCCGGGAGACCCTCACGCGCGACCCCCGCCGGGATGCCGCACGCCTGCCTGCCCCCGCGCTGGTGGTGCACGGCACGCGGGACGAGACGGTTCCGTACCGCGACGCCGGCGCGCTGGTGGCCGCCCGGCGTGCCGCTGGCAGGCCCGTGGACCTGCTCACCATCCGCGGAGCCGACCACTCGCTGGCCGTGGGCCGCCGCACCCCGGCCACCGCCTGGGGCGCCATCGCGCGGTTCGTCAGCTCCTGATGGTGCGGATGTCGCGGTCGATGTCCGCGACGGGGTGCGTGATGGTGAAGGCGCCCCATGCCAGCAGGGCCAGGGATGCCAGCCCCAGGCTCCATCCGATGCCCACGGCACCGGCGAGGGCGCCGAAGGCCACCGACCCCAGCGCGATGGGCGTGATCACCGACAGCTGGTAGAAGCCCAGCATCCGCCCCAGCAGGGTGGACGGGGACGACAACTGGATGGACGCGTTGGTGAGCGTGAGGATCCAGATCCAGAACGACCCCGCGGCCAGCATGCCGGCCACCGTGAGCCACAGCACCGGTGATGCCGCCACCACGGCCAGCGAGGCACCGAACGCCAGCGTGGCCACCGGGATGGCCATGTGGCGCGGCAGCCCGCGGCGCGAGAGCACCTGCAGTAGCCATGCGCCCAGCAGCGCGCCCGCGCCCATGGCACCCAGGATGAACCCCAGCGCCACCGGCCCCCCGCCCACGCGGCGTGCCACCACCGGCGCCAGTTCCTGCATCGGCCCGGCGAACAGCATGAACAGGAACATCCCGGTGAGCAGGCGCCGCGCCGCGCGGTCGCCAAACGCGTAGCGCAGGGCAGTGCGCAGGCGCTCGGGCGCCTTGGACCCCTGCTGCACGTGCGGTGCCGCCAGCAGGGCCACCACCAGGGCCAGGAACGACGCGGCGTTCACCACGAAGCACCACCCGGCACCCGCCACGGCCAGCACCACGCCCCCCAGCAGGGGGCCCACCGCCCGGGCCACGTTGATGCCCGCGGCGTTCAGCGCCACGGCCTCCTGCAGCTTCGGCGTGGGCACCAGTGCCGGCACCAGCGCCAGCACGGATGGCAGGCCCACGGCGAACGCCGCGCCCATCACCACCGTGGCGGCGAAGATGGCCGCCACGGATAGGTGACCGGCGAATGCCAGCGCGGCCAGTGCCAGCGCGCCCGCGGCCTCGATGGAGAAGGTGATGAGCCCGACGCGCCGCCAGTCGTGGCGGTCGGCCAGCTTGCCGCCCCAGGTGGACAGCAGGAACGCCGGGGCGCGGTAGGCCAGGGCAAGCAAGCCCACCATGGTGGCGCTGCCCGTGATCTGCAGCACCAGCCAGCCGGCCGCTACCGCCTGGAACCACGTGCCGCCGTTGGACAGCACGCTGCCGATCCACACGTTGCGAAACGCGGGGACGCGCAGGACGGCGGGGACTCCCACGGCGGCGGGCATGCCGGCCACCCTAACGCGGCGAGGGGCCCTCTCGGGCCCCTCGCGCGTACCGCACCCTATCCGGCCGGATCGCCGGGAAACGCCTGGGGCTAGATAAGTCCCAAATCCTTAACAGCCTGGCGCTCCTCCTCGAGCTCGGCCACCGAGCGCTCAATGCGGGGCCTGCTGAAGTCATCGAGCTCGATGCCCTCCACCACGCTCCACTGGCCGCCGGAGCAGGTGCACGGAAGGCCCACGATCAGGCCCTCCGGAGTGCCGTACTCACCCTTGGACGGCACGCCCATCGACACCCAGTCGCCCGCCGGGGTGCCCAGCACCCAGTCGCGCATGTGGTCGATGGCGGCATTGGCGGCCGAGGCCACCGACGAACCGCCGCGGGCCTCGATGATGGCGGCGCCACGGGTCTGCACGGTGGGGATGAAGGTGTCGGCCACCCAGGCCTCGTCCGAGATGGCGTCCCAGGCGTTCTTGCCGGCCACGTTGGCGTGCACCACATCGGGGTACTGCGTTGCCGAGTGGTTGCCCCAGATGGTCATGTTGGTGACCTCGGCCACCTGCACGCCGGTCTTCTGGGCCACCTGGGTCATGGCGCGGTTGTGGTCCAGGCGCATCATGGCGGTGAAGCGGTCGTTCGGCACATCCGGCGCGCTGTGCATGGCGATGAGGGCGTTGGTGTTGGCGGGGTTGCCCACCACCAGCACGCGCACGTCATCGGCGGCATGGTCGTTGATGGCCTTGCCCTGCACCGTGAAGATGGCGCCGTTGGCCTCCAGCAGGTCACCGCGCTCCATGCCCTTGGTGCGCGGGCGGGCGCCCACCAGCAGGCAGATGTTGGCGCCGTCGAAGGCCTCGTTGGGGTCGTCAGTGCCCATCCAGCCGGACAGCAGAGGGAACGCGCAGTCGTCGAGCTCCATGCCGACGCCGTCCAGCGCGCCGCGGGCCTGCGGGATCTCCAGCATGCGCAGCTCCACGGGCGTGTCAGGCCCCAGCAGCTGGCCGCTGGCGATGCGGAAGAGAAGCGCGTAGCCGATCTGGCCGGCGGCACCGGTGACGACGACGCGGACGGGACTTGCCAATGGATTCCTCCGGACTAGGAGGCGGTCTTGTCGACCACCTTGAGACGGTTCTCGGCGCGGCGGAGCGCGGCCTGCGCGGCCGCGAGGGCCACCTCGTCGTCGCCGGCGGCCTGGATGGCCTCCTGGGCGGCGCTGAGGGCCAGCTCGGCACGGGCGCGGTCGATGTCGCCGGCCAGCTCAGCCTGCTCCACCATGATCAGCACGCGGTCGTCCTCGACGGCGATATAGCCCTCCGTGGTGGCCATGACCACCTCGGACTCGTCGAGCATCTTGAGGCGGGTGCGCCCCGGCAGCAGCGCCGCGATGAGCGGCACGTGCCGGGGGAGGATTCCCACCTCGCCCCCCACGCTGGGGGCAACCACCATGGCGGCCACGCCCTCGTGCACCACGCCCTCGGGCGTGAGCACCTGCACGGCGACGCGCTTCTGCTCGGGCGAGCCCGTGCTCACGCGGCAGCCTTGGCCATCTCGGCGCCCTTGGCGACGGCGTCCTCGATGGTGCCCACCAGCAGGAAGGCGCCCTCGGGGAGGTCGTCGTGCTTGCCCTCGATGATCTCCTTGAAGCCACGCACGGTGTCCTTGAGGGTCACGTAGGCACCGGGGGTGCCGGTGAATGCCTCGGCCACGTGGAACGGCTGCGACAGGAAGCGCTCGATGCGTCGGGCACGGCCCACGGTGAGCTTCTGCTCGTCGGTGAGCTCGTCCACGCCCAGGATGGCGATGATGTCCTGCAGGTCCTTGTACTCCTGGAGGATCTCCTGCACGCGGGTGGCCACCTCGTAGTGCTCCTCGCCCACCACGCTGGGCTCCAGCGCGGTGCTGGTGGAGTCGAGCGGGTCCACGGCCGGGTAGATGCCCTTCTCGGCGATGGCGCGGTTCAGCACCGTGGTGGCGTCGAGGTGGGCGAACGACGCGGCCGGGGCCGGGTCGGTGAGGTCGTCGGCAGGCACGTAGATGGCCTGCACCGAGGTGACCGAGCCGTTGCGGGTGGAGGTGATGCGCTCCTGCAGGTCACCCATCTCGGTCTGCAGGGTGGGCTGGTAGCCCACGGCCGACGGCATGCGGCCCAGGAGGGCCGACACCTCGGAACCGGCCTGCACGAACCGGAAGATGTTGTCCACGAACAGCAGCACGTCCTGGCCGCCCACGTCGCGGAAGTACTCCGCCATGGTGAGGCCCGACAGGGCCACGCGCAGGCGGGCGCCCGGGGGCTCGTTCATCTGGCCGTACACCAGCGCCGTCTTGGAGATGACGCCCGACTCCTTCATCTCGAGCCAGAGGTCGTTGCCCTCACGGGTGCGCTCGCCCACGCCGGCAAACACCGACAGGCCGCCGTGCTCCTGGGCGATGTTGTGGATGAGCTCCTGGATGAGCACGGTCTTGCCCACGCCGGCACCACCGAACAGGCCCACCTTGCCGCCCTTCACGTAGGGGGCGAGGAGATCGATGACCTTGATGCCGGTCTCGAAGATCTCCGAGGTCGGGCTGAGCTGGTCGAACGCGGGCGGGTCGCGGTGGATCGGCCACTTGTCGGAGGCGTCGACCGGGCCCGCCTCGTCGATGGCCTCGCCCAGCACGTTGAAGATGCGACCCAGGGTGGGCTCGCCCACCGGCACCGAGATGGGGGCACCGGTGTCGATCACGTCGGTGCCGCGCGACAGGCCATCGGTGGTGTCCAGGGCCACCGCGCGCACCTTGTCGTCGCCCAGCAGCTGCTGGACCTCCGCGACGAGGGTGGTGCCGTCGGGGCGCGTGATCTCGAGGGCGTTGTAGATGCCCGGGAGGTCATCGGTGAACCGGACGTCGAGCACGACGCCCTTGATCTCGAGGATCGTTCCGGTGTTCTTCCCGTTGGTGCTCATCTGGCTGAGGATCCGTTCGTCGTTGGGTCTAGCTGAGGGCGTCCGCGCCGGCGACCACCTCGAGGATCTCCTGGGTGATCGCCGCCTGCCGGGCGCGGTTCATCGCGAGCGTGAGGTCCGCGATGAGTTGCTCGGCGTTGTCGCTTGCGTTGCTCATGGCCGTGCGACGCGCTGCGTGCTCGGCCGCGGCGCTCTCGAGGAGCGCCCGGGAGATGGGGGTGTCCACGAACGTGGGCAGGAGGTCCGACAGCAGCGCCACCGGCTCGGGCTCGAACTCCGCGAGGGCCTTCGAGAACACCGGCTCGGTGTCGGGGTTGTCGTCGTCGTCCTCCACCACGTCCCGCGGAACGGGCAGCAGCTGCTCGGCGGTGACGCGCTGCTCCACGAGCGACTTGAACTCGTTGAACACCAGCACCACGCGGTCGGTCTCCTGCTCGAGGTACCGCTGGCCCACGAACTGCGCCACGGTGGATGCGTCGGCGAAGGTGGGCTCGGACGAGAAGCCCTGGAAGTGGTTGTCGAGCTCCATGCCGCGGAAGCGCAGCGTGCCGCCGCCCTTCTTGCCCACGGCGGTGAACACCACCTCCTCGAAGCCCTCGTCCAGCAGGGCCTGGCGCTCCTGCAGCGCGCGGCGCACCACGTTCACGTTGAAGGCGCCTGCCAGGCCGCGGTCGCCCGTGACCACCAGCACGGCGGCGCGGCGGGTCTCGGCGCGCTCATCCAGCAGCGGGATGCCGTTGAGGTTGCCGGCGCGGCGGGCGGCGCCGGCCATGAGGCGGCGCATGCCCTTGGCATACGGACGCAGGGCCTCAATGCGCACCTGGGCACGACGGAGCTTGGCCGAGGCCACCAGCTCCATGGCACGCGTGATCTTGCTGGTGCCGGTGACCGAGGTGATGCGCTGCTTGATGTCCTGCTGGCTCGGCACTAGGCGGCGGCCTCGCTGCCGCCGGGGACGCCGACCAGGCGCTTCATCAGGCCCTCGAGGAACGTCCCGAGCTTGTCCTGCAGGGCGTCCGGCAGGTCCTGGGTGTCGCGGATCTCGGCGAGAATGGTGCCCTCGTCGCGCAGGGCCGAGCGGATCTCCTCGTTCACGCGGGGGATGTCCGACGGCTCCGCGGCATCGAGGTAGCCACGGCTGGCAGCGAAGATGATGGCCACCTGCTCCTCCACCGGCCAGGGCTGGAAAGCCGGCTGGTTGAGCGACGCCACCAGGCGCGCGCCACGGGCCAGCGTCTGCTGGGTTGCGGCGTCCAGCTCGGATCCGAACTGGGCGAATGCCTCGAGGTCGCGGTACTGGGAGAGCTCGATCTTCAGGCGACCGGCCACCTTGCGCATGGCCTTGATCTGGGCGTTACCACCCACGCGCGACACCGAGATACCCACGTTCACCGCCGGGCGGATGCCCGAGTAGAAGAGCTTCGACTCGAGGAAGATCTGGCCGTCGGTGATGGAGATGACGTTGGTCGGGATGTACGCCGACACGTCACCGGCCTGCGTCTCGATGATGGGCAGGGCGGTCAGCGATCCGCCGCCCAGCTCGTCGCTGAGCTTGCAGGCACGCTCCAGCAGGCGCGAGTGCAGGTAGAACACGTCGCCGGGGAACGCCTCGCGGCCCGGCGGGCGCCGGAGCAGCAGCGACATCTGGCGGTAGGCGTCGGCCTGCTTCGAGAGGTCGTCGTACACGCACAGTGCGTGCTGGCCGTTGTAGAGGAAGTGCTCGGCCATGGCGGCACCGGAGTAGGGCGCCAGGTACTTGAGCGGGGCGCTGGCGGACGCGCTGGCCACCACCACCGTGGTGTACTCCATGGCGCCGGCCTCGCGCAGGCGCTCCACGACCTGGGCCACCGTGGATGCCTTCTGGCCGATGGCCACGTAGAAGCACTTCACGTCCTGGCCACGCTGGTTGATGATGGTGTCGATGGCGATCGTGGTCTTGCCGGTCTGGCGGTCGCCGATGATCAGCTCGCGCTGGCCGCGGCCGATGGGGATAAGGGCGTCGATGGCCTTGATGCCGGTCTGCAGGGGCTCGGTCACCGGCTGGCGCTGCACCACGCCCGGGGCCTTGAACTCCACCGGACGGAAGTCATTGGTCTGGATGGGGCCGCGGCCGTCCAGCGGGGTGCCCAGGGGGTCCACCACGCGGCCCAGCAGGGCCTCGCCCACCGGCACCTGGATGACCTTGCCGGTGCGGCGCACCGGGTCGCCCTCCTTGATGAGGGTGTCCTCGCCCAGTAGCACCACGCCGACGTTGTCCTCCTCGAGGTTCAGCGCCAGGCCGGACACGCCGTGCGGCAGCTCGAGCGTCTCGAGGGACAGCACCGAGGGAAGGCCATGCACGCGGGCGATTCCGTCACCCACCTGCAGCACGGTGCCCACCTCGTCGGCCTCGGCGACGCCCTCGTACTGCTCGATCTGGGCGCGCAGGACCTTGGTGATCTCGTCGGGGCGGAGCTTCATCGGGTGGTCAGTACCTTTCTCGTGTGATGCGGCGGTGCCGCGCGTCAGGCCTCGACGGCGGTGGAGAGGTCGATGGGTGCCGACTCCAGGGAGCGGCGCATCTCCTCGAGGCGGGTTCGGAGCGAGGCATCCACCACCACGTCGCCCACCCGGAGCACGAGGCCCCCGATGATCGACGGGTCGACGGTCTCCTCGATCTCGGCGTCGCGCCCGGTCTGGGCGCGCACCTTGTCCTGGATCTGCTGGCGCAGCTCCGGGGTGAGCGGGATTGCGGTGATGGCGGTCACGACCACGCGGCCCTCGGCCGTGTCCACGCGGCGGCCGTAGGCGGCCACCACGTCGTCGATCTCACCGATGCGTCCACGGTCGAGAAGCACCTGGACGAGGCCCACCGACACCGGGTGGGCGCCCTCCATGAGCTCGGCCACGGCCGCGTGCTTGGCAGCCGAGTCCACCTCGGGGCCCATGAGGGCCTCGCGCAGCTCGGAGCCGGGCGGCATGGCGGCGGCGAACTCACCGAGCTCGGTGCGCACCTGGTCCACCGCGGACTGGGCCTGGGCGGCCTCGAAGAGGGCCTCGGCGTATGTGGCCGCGACGCTCATCAGGCGGAACGCAGTCCGCTGAGGTCGGCGTCGGCGAGGGCGTCCTCCACCAGCTTGCGGTGGTCGTCCTCGGACAGGCTCTTGCCCGTCACCTTCTCGGCGGCGCTGAGCGCCAGCACCACCACGTCGTCGCGGATGCCGGCCACGGCCGCCTGGGCCTGGGCGTCGATCTGCGTCTTGGTGTCGCCGACGATGCGCTCGCGCTGCTCCTGCGCCTGTCCGACGATCTCCGTCTTCTGGCGCTCGCCCTCGCGGCGACCGGCCTCGCGCAGCTCATCGGCCTCGCGACGCGCCTGCGCCAACTGTGCCTTGTACTCGTCGAGCAGCCGGATGGCCTCATCGCGGCTCGTCTCCGCCTCCTCGATGGAGGCGCTGATGGACGCGCGCCGCTTCTCGATCGCCTCGCCCAGCGGGCCGAAGACGAACTTCTTGAGGATCCAGAGGGTGAGGAGGAAGACGACGATCGTCCAGATCATCAGACCCGGACTTACCTGCAGCAGGGGGTTGGCCCCCGCGGGATCGACGCCTGAGAGCGGGCCCATTGCCTAGACCAGGAAGAAGGCGACGAAGCCCATGAGCAGGGCGTAGAACGTGATCGCCTCGGTCAGGGCAAGGCCGAGGAAGGTGATCGAGAGCAGATCACCGCGGAGCTCGGGCTGGCGAGCGACCGACTCGACGGTCTTGCCGAAGATGTAGCCCACGCCGATACCCGGGCCGATGGCGCCCAGGCCGGTCGCGAGACCGAGCGTGAGAGCCTTGGATGCGTCGACGATGTTGCCTTCGAGAGCCACGTGGCCTCCTGTGTGGTGTGTTGCGTGCCTAGTGCTCGGACATCGCTGCGTAGCCGATGTAGATACCGGACAGCAGGGCGAAGATGAATGCCTGCAGGCCGGCGATCAGCACGAGCTCGAACACGTAGAAGAAGAGGGCGAAGGGAATCCCCAGGACGCCGAGGAGGCTGCCCACGAGGATCGAGAAGCCCGCGGCCATGATGATCAGCAGGTGACCGGCGAGCATGTTTGCGAACAGTCGCACCGAGAGGCTGATGAGGCGAAGCACCTGCGACAGCAGCTCGAGCACGAAGATGAAGGGCGTGATGCCCTTGCTGGATCCCGGCGGGATGAGGGTCTTGAAGTACCCCACGAACCCGTGGGTGCCGAAGCCCTCCCAGAGGAAGGCGACGAAGGTCATGAGCGCCAGGGCGAAGGTGACGTTGATGTTCGCCGTGGCGGCGTACAGCCCCAGGTCACCGACCACCTGGAAGGTGTCGGTGTGCGGGGCCGTGGGAAGGGGGATGAACGAGATGAGGTTGTTCACCGCGATGAACAGGAACAGCGTGGTCAGGTAGGGGAACCACTTCTTGAACACGTGCTGGGGAAGCGACGCGCCGGCGATCTGCTCCTCGGAGAACTCGTAGGTGACCTCGAGGAAGTTCTGGGCCTTGGTGGGCTTCATCTTCAGCCCGCCGCGCACCACGAAGATCCCGAACAGGATGATGATGGCGCTCGAGACGAGCATGTAGAAGACGGCCTTGTTGATGCTGAGGTCGATGAACCCCAGCTCGATGGGCACCCACTGGCCCACGTCGAACTCGTCCTGCGGCTTGAACTCCTCGGCGGCCGATGCCAGTGCGGGGGCGCCGAGCAGCAGGCCGAACGTGGCGATGAGCCACCACTTCATGCGGGACGCCGCAGCCCTCACTCAGCCTCCTCCGCGGGTGCGTTGGCCTTCTCGCGGGCGGCGAACGCGAACGCCCGGCCCGCCAGGTCGGCGGTGAACGCCGCCAGGAACACCGCGGCGCCGATCAGCGCCACGGTCTCGTCGAAGCGCAGCGCAGTGATGAACAGCACGCCGGCCACGGTCCAGGCCCGGATGATGAACGACAGGCCGGTCACGCCCACTGCGGCACCCTGGCCCATCTTCAGGGCGTGCTTGGCCGTGGCCAGCTGCACGGCCCAGTTGGCCACCCACAGCGCGGTGCCCAGCACCCAGCCGTTGAGCGGGCCGCCAAGCGCCAGGATGACGGGGAGGGCCACGAGGCACGCGATGATGCTGGCGACCGTGGCGATGACCGTGACGCGACGCGGGGCCTCCTTCGAGGCGGGCGCGGGCGCGAGTTGGTCTGCAGCCTGGCCAGGGGCGGCTGAGATGATGCTCATTCCCTCCGGGCGTGGAACACGGACCGCGCGCATGCGCGGCAACGGCGGGAGCATACCCATCGGCCGCCCGCGCGCCCCGCCAACCCTTGCCCCAACGGGGGTGACAGGCGTCCCGCGTTCGCGGGAAAAGGACCCGGCGGGCGGCGGCTAGCGCTTGGTGGTGGCCACCTCGTTGCCCTGGGCCCGCCGGCGCCGGACGATCTGCACCACGGGCTCGCTGCGCCACTTGAGGATCTCCAGCACGTACACCAGGTACACCGCGCCGGCCAGGCCCAGTGCCGCGATGCCCGCCAGCAGGGCGGTCCAGCCGGCGTTCCAGTCGCCGTGCCCGTCGGTGTAGGGCACGAACCGCATGGCCAGCGCCAGCGCGCACATCAGGCCCGTCCAGGCGTAGATGGCCAGCACGGTGCGCCGTTGGCTCCACCCGATGGCCAGGAACCGGTGGTGGAAGTGGCTCTTGTCGGCGGAGTACACCGGGTTGCCGTGCTTGAGGCGCTTCAGGATGACGAACGAGGTGTCGAGGATGGGGATGGCCAGCACCACCAGCGGCAACACGATGGCCACGGCCGCGGCGCTCTTCATCACCCCGCTGATGGCGATGCCCGCCAGCATGAAGCCCAGGAACATCGACCCGCCGTCGCCCATGAACGTGCGGGCCGGGTTGAAGTTGTACTTCAGGAACGCGATGGAGGCGCCGGCCAGCGCAGCCGCCAGGATGGCCGCATCGGCACGGCCCAGCGACGCCGCGATGATGGCGAACGTGGTGGCGCCGATCCCCACCACCCCGGCGGCAAGGCCGTCCATGCCATCGGTGAAGTTGATGATGTTCACGATCGCCACGATCCACAGCACCGTGAGCGGGTACTGCGCGGCGCCGAGCTCGAACGCGCCTATGAGGGGCAGCGTGCCGTTGGCGATGGTGAGCCCCGCCGCCACGGGGATGCTGGCGCACGCCACCTGGCCCAGGAACTTCACGGCGGGCTGCATGCCCAGGATGTCGTCGGCCATGCCCAGCGCGGCGATCAGCACCGCTCCGGCGATGAGGCCGCGTGCCGCCGGGTCCCCCGGCAGGAACCACAGCGCGGGCAGCAGGAAGCCGATCACGATGGCCATGCCGCCCAGGCGCGGGATGGGCCGGTCGTGGATGCGCCGCGCCGAGGGCTGGTCCACCGCCCCCACCCTCCGGGCCAGCGCCATGGTTGCCGGCGTGAGGATGAGCACCACGACCGCCGCGGCGATTGCGCTGAGTATGGGGATCAGCGTCGTGGTCATCGCAACGGGATTCTACGGGCGCACCGTGGGCACCTGCGCGGCCACGGGCACCCGGTGTCAGTGCCGGGGTCGGTGGTAGAGCCCCGCGCCCCATGCCGACAGGGCCTCGCCGAGGACGCCGGTGAGCGGGATGGTGATCGGCGCCAGCGGCCCGCTGGCCACCACCGGGTTGCGCCTGCGCCGGTCGAGCACCCGCACCACCCGCGCGGCCACCGACCCGGCCGACTCGGTGGGCATGAGCCGCGGGAGGTCCTTTCCCCAGCCCAGGCGATGGAACGCCGTGCGCACCGGGCCCGGGCAGATGGCGAAGGCGCGCACGCCGGTGCCGCGCAACTCCTGGTCGAGCCCGCGCGCGAAGCGCATCTCGAATGCCTTGGTGGCCGCGTACGTGGACATGTACGGAATGGCCTGCGACGCCGCGGCCGACGACATCACCACCAGGTCGCCCCGGCCGTTGGCCACCATGCCCGGCAGCACGTGCGATGCCATGTCCACCACGGCAACGCAGTTCAGGCGCACCTCGCGCACCTCCTTGTCGCGCGGCAGGTCCACGAACGCGCCCTGCGTGCCGATGCCGGCGTTGAGCACGGCCACCTCCACCGGCCCGCGCAACTGGTCCACCACCCCGCGCACCGCGGCTCGCCCCTCATCGCGCGAGAGGTCGGCCGCCACTCCCCGCACCTCCACCCCGTGCTCGCGCCGCGCCTGCTCGGCAAGCGCCGCCAGCCGGTCGCCGCGCCGCGCCACCACCACCAGCGGATGCCCCCGCCGCGCAAGCCGCAGCGCCACCTCGGCGCCGATGCCCGCCGACGCGCCGGTGACCAGCGCCCACCCCCGGGGCCGGTGCTCACCCGCCATTGGCCGCCCCTGTCCCTCGCCGTGACGCGGCCACCCGCGGTGTTCCCTTCGGTCGCGAATCGGAATCGCACGGCCCATGGGGCTCCGCCCCCGGGGCCGGGGCGTCGTTTCGTCTTCCCTTCGGGAACACCCCGGGTCGCCGCTTGCGGATCAGACTTCGGCTGTCTCGGCGATGAGCTGCGGGTACAGGGGGAAGCGCTCGCCCAGGGCCTTTGAGCGCTGGCGCAGGGTGTCGAGGCCGGCATCGGTGGTCTCCGGCGTGAGCGCCTCGGCGATGATGGCGCCCACCTCGCGGAGCTCGGCGGGGCCCATGCCGCGGGTGGTGAGCGCCGCGGTGCCGATGCGTACGCCCGAGGTGACCGTGGGCGGGCGCTCGTCGAACGGCACGCCGTTCTTGTTCACCGTGATGCCGGCGCGGTCCAGGCGGGCCTCGCCGTCCACGCCGGTGAGCGGGGTCTTGGACAGGTCCACCAGCACCAGGTGGTTGTCGGTGCCGCCCGTGACCAGGTCGATGCCGCCGGCCAGCAGCACGTCGGCCATGGCCCGGCAGTTGTCCACGGTGCGCTGCT
>JADHKZ010000083.1 GCA_016780995.1 Thermoleophilia bacterium
CCACACGCGGTCGTCCACGGCCTCTGACGCGGGCTCGATGCCGCTGAAGTAGCGGGCGAACGCCAGGTCGAAGCCGTCGTAGTGGGCCTCGTCCTTCACCAGCACCGCGCGCGACATGAGGTAGAAGCCCGACAGGGTGCTGCGGTGCAGGTCCTGCTCCAGCGCCTGGTGCAGCATGAGCCACTCGTCCAGCGCCACGGGCACCCCCTCGTCGCGCAGCGCGGTGAAGAGGCCCTCGAACATGGCGGTGGCTAGCCGCGCTCCTGCTGCATGGCGGCCCGGCGCGCACGCACGGCCATGTGGCGGCGGGCGATGTCGAGGTCAGCCTGCTTCTTGAGCACCACGCCCATGAACGGCAGCTCGTCCACGATCTTCCGGGGGTCCACGCCGCCCACGGCCAGCGCCTGCACCCAGTCAACGAGCTCGGAGGTGCTGGGGCGCTTCTGCAGCCCGTCCATCTCGCGCAGCAGGTAGAAGCCCTCCATGGCGCGCTGCAGCAGCACCTCTTCCACGTTGGGGTGGTGCACGCGCACGATCTGCTCCATCTGCGCCGGGTCGGGGAACGCGATGTAGTGGAACACGCAGCGCCTGAGGAAGGCGTCGGGCAGTTCCTTCTCGGCGTTGGAGGTGATGATGACCACCGGGCGCTGGCCTGCCGCCACCGTCTCGCCGGTCTCGGGGATGTGGAAGCTCATGCGGTCGAGCTCCCACAGGAGGTCGTTGGGGAACTCCAGATCGGCCTTGTCGACCTCGTCGATCACCAGCACCACGCGCTCGGGCGCCGAGAAGGCCTGGCCCAGCTGGCCCAGGCGGATGTACTTGGCAACGTCTGCCGGGTCGCCCTCGCCGAACTGGCTGTCGTACAGGCGCTGCACGGTGTCGTACACGTACAGGCCGTCCTGGGCGCGGGTGGTGCTCTTGACCGGCCAGGTGATGAGGGGCATCCCGAGGCTCTCGGCCACGGCCTCGGCGAGGAGGGTCTTGCCGGTGCCGGGCTCGCCGCGCACAAGCAGGGGGCGCTCGAGGGACACGGCCACGTTCACCGCGGCCTGCAGGTCGGGGGACGCGATGTAGGCGTCGGTGCCGCGGAAGTTGGAGGTGCTCATGCCCGCAGGCTACTGCCGGCGGGGCCGCGGGTCAGTCCCACACGGCGAGGCGGCGGGCCTGCGTGCCGAGCACGCGGGCATCGTTCATGCGAGCCCGCTCGACTCCCACTCGGAGCCCAGGTCATAGGCAGCCATGTCCTCGGGGAGGATGAGGCTGCCGCGCAACGGGTGGCTGTCCATGATGGTCACGACGCTATCGCACCCTCACCCGCACCACCTTCGACACACCGGGCTCGATGAGCCATCCGCGCTCACGGGGCACCCGCACCCGGAAGGGCACGGTGAGGCCGCTGGCCTGGAAGCGCCACCGGATGGTGAAGGAGCCGTTGGCGTTGGCGCGGGCGTTCACCACGGGGCGCCATGCCCTGCGGAAGGGGTCGCGCCACTCGAGCACGATGGCTTTCTTCCCCCCCTCGGTGCCGGGGGCCGGGCTCATCTTCCCCCGGAACACCACCGGTGCCCCCTTGGCCCTGGCCTGGTGGCTGGACGCCATCAGCGTGACCGTGGCCTTCAGCCGCACCGCCACGCCCGGGCCGGTGGGCACGGGCACCACCTTGCTGCCATCGGGCACGCCCACGTCGATGGGGCCCGACCGGATGGGGATGACGGTGAGGCGGAACGAACCATCGGGGCCCGTGACCCCCGCCCCCAGGTCGCGGCCGCCCTGTCGGGCCACCACCACGAACCCGCCGAGGGCCTGGCCCGCGCGGTTGAGCAGCCGACCGGTGACCGTGACCGAGCGCCCGGCGTTGAGGGTGACCACTCGGTACTCGCGGCCCTCCACGCGCTCGGGCTTGCCGCTGACGATACCCAGCGTGAGGATGCCCTCGCGTGCGGCGTCCGCCATCTGCTGGGCGGGGGTGCTGCCGCCGGGGCGGCTTGGGCTGGCGGGGCTGCCCGGCCGCGCGGGTGCCTCCACCTCCATGGCGCGCGCGTTGCCCGCGGCGTCCACCAACTGCACGCGCATGCGCTCGGCGCCCTCGGGCACCAGCTCGGCGCTGATGGTGGCGATGCCGCTGCCGTCGCTGGCCGGCTGCTGGGTGATGGTGCGCCAGGTCCAGCCGTCGAGCCACTGCAGGCGCATGCGCTCCACGCCGGAGCGGGCGTCCTCGCCGGACCACAGCATCTTGATGCGGCCGTCCGACATGGCCGTGACCGATGCCCGCACCAGGTCGGGCGGGGTGAGGTCGGTGCGCACCAGGCCCATGCGGCTGGTCACCAGTGTCTGGGCGAAGGGGCCGCCGTTTCGCAGGCGAAGGCGCACCACGTGCACGCCGTCGGACAGGCCCGCCAGCGGGATCTCCATGGCCTCGCGCCCCGGGGCCACGGCCTGCTGGGTGATGGGGATCCACTCGCCGCGGATGCTGCCGTCGCCTGCCGAGTTGATCTCCACCTCGAAGTCGCCGAGGCCGATCATCTGGTCGAGGTTGTCGGACAGGTTCACGTCGAGCGGCAGCACGGAAGTCCACCGGGCGGGGATGGGCTGCAGGTCGATGCGCGGGGGCTGGGTGTCCACCACCAGGGGCTCGGGCGCCAGCTGCTGCACGGTGTTGCCGGCCTGGTCACGGGCGGTCACGCGCCATGCGTGCACGCCGTCGGCAAGGCCCGCACCCACCTGCCGGGTGATGGCCTGGCCGGCGCTTCCCGCGCCCAGGCTGGCCACGGGCTGCCATGCGCCCCAGGTGCCGCCGGTGTGGGCGGTGTTCACCTCGGCGGTGACGTTGGCCAGGCCGCTGGTGGCGTCGGTGGCCGCGAAGGTGACCGACCCGCGCGGGGCGCCCGTGGCGTAGGCCACCTGGGGCTCGGCCACATCGGGCTGGGTGCGGTCCACGCGGATGGTGCCGCCGGACGCCGCGCCCGCGGTGCCGTCGCCATCCACCTCCACGCGCACGGGGTGGGTGCCGTCGGGCAGCCCTGCCAGCGACACATCGGCCGCGTGCTGGCCCTGGCCGGGCGCGCCGGACCAGCGGGTCTCGCCGGCCACCTGGATCCTCTGGCCGGTGATGCCGTCGCTCCCGAAGTTGTCGGCGGCCTGCCAGCCGATGCGCGCGGAGTCGGTGCCGGCGTTTATCCACCCCGCGGGGGTGCTTACCACCTGAGCCGATGGCGGGGCTACGTCGCGGATCACCGCCCCGGTGCTGCCGATCCACCACACCCGCGCGTGCTGCTGGCGGCGCTCGCCCTGCACCAGCTGGAGCTTCACCTCGCAGGTGCCGCCCGGCAGGCCCAGGCCGTAGCCGCGCCCACCGGCAGGCGACTGCGGCATGCCCACATCGCCCTCCGCCCACACCGGGTTGCCGTTGGCGGTCACCTGCAGGCCGGCGCTGGACGGCGCGGCGTAGCGCAGCGCGCTCCACTGAACCGAGGCGATCTCGCTGCCCGGCACCGGGCAGCCCCATCCCATGGAGAAGTGGGTGCCCGTGGGCGCCGAGGTGGTGGCCGCGGCGTTGAGCTGCAGCACCGATGGGTTGGGCTGGCTTGCGGCCAGCATCGACCCCGTGGTGAAGGAGCCGGGCCCCTGCGGGTAGAGGTTGCCGTCGGTGGCCTGGGCGGCTCCGGCTGCGGTGGCGGCCGTGGCCGCGGCGATGGCGGCGAGCGCCCGGGGTGTCTTCTTCCTCATGGTCCGAACTCCAACTGCGGTTGGCTTGACGGGCTGGCCGCGCTGGCGGCCGGTGCTGCTGACCGGGTGGGGCTGGGCGCAGGAGCCGCGGCAGGGGCAGCCGCGGCCTGGCGACGCCTCTCGGCGGCCCTCTCGCGGGCGGCCCGTGCGCGCTCGGCGCGCTGCCGTGCCAGGCGCTGCTGGCGGGCCTCGGCGCGGATGCGCCTCTCCTCGGCCTCCGCGCGCAGGCGGTCCAGATCTGCCATGGCGTCGGCCTGCGCGGCGCCCACGGTGGAGGTGCCCGTGGTGGGCGTGCCGCCCGGGGTGGTGGCCATGTCGGCCGTGGTGCGCACCTGGGCGGGCACGGGCTGGGTGGCGGTGCGGTCGGCCTGCATGGTGTTGGCCACCACGGGCACGCCCGCCACGCCGGCCACGGTGATGGCCACCGCGCCCACGCCCATGCGGGCGCTGAGCAGTGATGGCACGTCGAGCATGGCCTGCCACGCCTGGCCCACCGTGACGGTGAGCCGGGCGGTTCCGCGCTCCATCACGTTCATGGCGGGGCTGGGGTCGGGCACGGCCAGGCCGGCCGCGGCCGCGCCCACCACGGCCACGGGCACCAGGGCCGTGATGCCGGCGTTGGTCTGGCGCCGGGCGCGAAGCGCGGCGCGGCAGTGGCCGCAGTGGCGCACGTGGCGCGACACCGCCTTGCGATCGCGCGATGTGGCCTCCCCATCGGCCACGGCCTGCACGGCCTCGCGTATCTGCTCGCAGCGCTCCCCGCTGGCCAGGTCGATGTGCCAGGCGTGCAGGCGCTTGCGGGCGCGCACGATGCTTCGCTCCACCTTGCGGTCGGTGTAGCCGGTCATCGACCCGATCTCGGCGCGGCTCACCCCTGCGGTGCGTAGCAGCAGGCACACCCGCTCGGCCTCGTTCAGGGAGGTCATGGCGTCCTGCAGGGTGCGGTAGCGCTCGCGCCACTCGGCCACGGCGGCGGGCTCGCGTGCGGTGGCTCCGGTGGCGGTGGCGTGGGCGTCGGCCTGGGGGATGAGGTCGTCGCCTGCGGGGGCCTCGCGGCCGCGGCGGCGCGCGAGCGTGGTGGCCTCGTTCCTGATGACCACGTGCAGCCACGCGATGAACTCCTCCAGCGGACCGATGGGGCCCTTGGTGAGCGCCACCTCCATGCCGCGCTGGTAGGCGTCCTCGGCATCTTCCAGCGAGGGCGCGAACCGGGCGGCGTAGCGCAGCAGGCCGGGCGCGCCCGCCATGGCGGCAAGGCACAGCCTGCGGCGGGCCGCGGTGTCGTCCTCGCCCGCCATGGGGGTGGCGAGGCCGGGTGGGGTGTCGTGTCCCTCGGGGTTCATAGGGGGGTCAGGGGACGACGGAGTGTGGCGTCATGGCGGTTCCTGTGCAATGGGAATTGCATGCCGATGTTCCGGCAGCACGTGTTGCACCAACGCCCGGGCGCGCCGTTTGCTCCCCCCGGAACGGTCAAGTGCCAGGCACCGGGTCGCTCGTAGCGGGAAAAAGGCGGCTACGCTGGCCCGCGTGAGCACGTCCGGCCCCCACATCCGCCGCGAGACCCGGCGCATCGTGATGTCGGAGATCGACGTGAGCCAGATCCACTTCACCACCGCCTACCGGTGGATGGATCGCGGCCTGTGCGAGTGGCTGGCCGACCTGGGCTGGCCCTTCACGCGGCTGCTCCAGGAGGGCGTGGGCATCCCCATCGTGGACAGCGGCTGCAGGTTCGACCAGCGCATCCTGCTGGACGACATGATCACCATCGAGACGTCGGTGGGGGGCGTGGGCACCACGTCATTCCGCAGTCGCCACCGGTTCCTGCGCGGTGATGAGCTGTGCGCCGAGGGACAGCTGGTGCACGTGTGCATCGAGCGCGGCGGCAGGACCCCCGTGCCCGTGCCGGAGTGGATCCGGGCGGCGGCCACCCCCGACTGAGGCAGCCGCGCGCGCCAATTGGCACGCATGGGTGTGGAGGCGTAACGCGGCGCGGGCGGATGCTTGCGGCACCCAACACCGCTACCCGGGGGTGCGCCATGAGCGCCGTGCAGAAGGTTCCCGTCCGCGCCTGGATCGTCCCGGGCCGGCTGGCCATCGCCGAGCGGCCGGGAGGGGGCGGGCGTAGCCAGAGGGTCACCCGACGGCACGCCGACCTTGCGTGGTGGAGGGCGCAGGGCGTGGCCACCATCGTCAGCACCATGCGCAGCCGCCACAGCGTCACCGAGTACGCGCGCCTGGGGTTCGGGGTGCGCTGGTACCCGCTGAAGGACGTGGTGCAGGCGCGCGCGGAGCTGCCGCGCGTGGCCGACGAGGTGGCCGCCGTGATGGCCCGCGAGCCCGGCGCGGTGCTGGTGCACTGCGATCGCGTGAGCGAGTGGCTGGCCGCGGTGGACGCCTCCATCCGAATGCGCCTGGAGCTTGCCGACGATCCGGTGGTCGCCCTCGACCAGGCCGAGGCCGATGGCATGCCGGTGGGCGACCTGGCCCGCGAGCTGATGAACCTGGAGGCCCCGCCGCCGGCCGCGGCGTGATGCCGGGACGGACGACGGCACCGTGCTCCGGTCGTCCGATGCGGAGCAGGCCATCACCCCCCGCAGGGCGGCCTGACCGACCCCGGTTGTACCCCGTTTGCCCCCTCGGGGAGGGGAATTCGCCCCCAGCCCGTAAGGATCCCGTGAGGAGTCGGTGTTCATCCGGCACCTTCTCCTTGCCGGGCGCCCGAACGCGGCCCTAGCCTGCTCCGTGTCCGCGGGGTCGCGCGCCCATCTTCCGCTGCGCATGAGAGGCCCCAACTGAACACACGACCGCCACTCCTGGAGGCCATCCGCCGCATGCGCACCCGAACGCAGATCGTGATGACCCGCGGCGCCCTGGCGGCGCTCGCCGTTGGCGCCCTCGCCGGGTGCGGGGGGGTGGCCGCCCAGCCGGGGGCCGTGAAGGGCACCGTGGCCGGAGTGCCCGGCACCTCGGCGCTGGCGGGCATCCAGGACGACCGCGTGTACCAGGTGCCCGAGCAGGAGGCGGACTCGCGCGTGCAGACAATGGCCCGCATGGGCGCCCGCATCATCCGCGTGGACACTCGCTGGGACGTGGTGGCCACCAAGCGGCCCAAGAATCCCAAGGACCCCAACGACCCCGCCTACAACTGGACGGCCTACGACACCATCGTGGACGCCGCCGCCAAGCGCGGGGTGCGCGTGCTCATGACCGTGTGGGGCACGCCCAACTGGGCCGCCGACCGGAAGGTGCCCCGGTCCACGCGCTTCGCCGACTACACACGCCGCCCCGCCAAGGCCGGCGACTACGGCAACTTCGCCTATGCGCTTGCCAGCCGCTACGCCCCGCGCGGCGTGCGCGACTGGGAGATCTGGAACGAGCCCAACATCCCGCTGTTCCTGCGCCCGCAGTACCAGAAGCGCGGCAAGCGCT
>JADHKZ010000010.1 GCA_016780995.1 Thermoleophilia bacterium
TGCTGCTGGTGGCGGGCGCCGCGATCGGCAGCCGGCTGGCCGACCGCGATCCCGCCTGATCACGAGGAGCCCGGCGTCTATGCGGGGCGCACACCCATGCGCCTGAGCCAGCGGGCGTGCGATCCCAGAGCGGCCCAGAACGTGGGGTTGGCGTTGTAGCGAAAGCCGTGCACCTCGCACAGCTGCTCCACCACCGGTGAGATGCGCCGGTAGTGCACATGGCACACGCCGGGCAGCAGGTGGTGCTCCACCTGAAAGTTCAGTCCGCCCAGGTACCAGTTGAGCACCCGGCTGGAGCGCGCGAAGTCGACGGTGTGCTCCACCTGGTGGCGTGCCCACTCGCGCGGGCCGTCCTCCTCGGCCTCGGCGAGGAGCCGGGCCTCGGATGTGAAGTCGGCCTCCTCCACGCAGTGCGCCAACTGGAACACCACGGCCAGGACGATCCCGAGGATCCACAGGGTGAACAGGGCACCCACCAGCACCCCCCACCAGGGCTGGAAGAACATGGGCAGTACCAGCAGAAGCCCGAAGAAGACGAACTTCGATCCGATGAGCTGCCACAGGTCGGCGCCGCGCGGGCGCTGAAGCGGCACGTGGGCGTTGGGCCCGCGAAGCAGCATGGAGAAGTCGCCCATCAGGGCCTGACGGGGTGCGTAGAAGCCGTACAGAGCGAACATGTAGATGTGCTGCCAGGGGTGCCAGGGACTCCACGGCTGGTCCGGGGCGAACCGGGCTAGCGGGAGCTGCTCGATGTCGCCGTCCTTGTCCACCACGTTGGTGTAGGTGTGGTGGGCGTGGTTGTGGCGCTCGCGCCACAGGTACGACGATGTTCCCAGCAGCAGGTCCATCACCAGGCCCAGCGGGCGCCACTTGCGCCCGAGGGCGCCATGGTTGGCATCGTGCTGGATCGAGAAGGCCACGCCGCCCAGGGCGAAGGCCAGGGAGATGCAGCCCAGCCCGGCCTGCCACCAGTTGCCGGCCATGAACACCAGGTAGGCGTACGACGCCGCGGTCCACAGCAGCATGAACGCGGCCTTCGAGAAGAAGCGGACGCGACCCATACGGCGTGTGCGCTTGTCCAGGATCTCGTTGACGGCCGCCCGCAGGTCGGCCTGGAACGATCCACCTCCGCGCATCAGGCGCGCGGCCGTCGTCGTCTTCGTCACTACTGTCCTCTCCCGACTGGCGAGCGGGGGATCGCTCAATGAGCGACGATCCGCTCAAGCCATGCCGCTACGGTAGCGGTCCGTGCGGGGGTGGCAAGGCTCCCGGCATTGGCGTGGGGTTAAGCCTACGCGCCGTAAGTATCCTGCCCGCGGCCGGTGATACCCTCCCACACAGCAGGAACCTTCAACGGGCCCGAACCAGTTTCGACGGGGCGGAGAAGGATTGGCAAGCGAGCCGCGGACCCTGAGGACCGCGTTACCAACAGGGAACCAAACGTAGCTGCGGACACCCGTCAGCTCGCTCTCGCCGCCTAGTAAGCGGGTCTGAGAGTCGTCGGCCCACCCTTCGGACCATGAGGGGGATCACCGGCGTCGCATAGTGGTCCTGGCCCCGAGGCAGGGTTCCTCGGCCAAGGGGCGAGACTTCAGGAGGAGCTGGGGGAGAGGCGATTTGCCGGAGATGGCGCCCTCCCCGAGACATTCATCACCGGCTGCGCTCGGAGAAACCCATCTGGAAACGCTTTCGGACGCCGGGGCAGTGCCGGCCGGGTCCACTCACGAAGGACATAGGCGGAATCTGAGGGGGCCAACTGCGGCCCCCTCGGCGTTGGCGGCGGGCGTCAGCAGGTCAGGTCCAGGAGTGGAGTCGGCCTGTTGTGGTGAGGTCGGCAACGGGCACGTGCTTCTTCAGCGGTCTACCGCTGCATCACGGCGGGCACCCAGCCAGACGCGTGCGGCGATGATGAGCATGAGTGCCACGAACAGCCACCGCAGGATGTCCTCGGGCATGAGGTCGGCGGCCAGCGCCGCCAGCGCGGCAGTGACCACGGCGCCTGCTCCGATGATGAGGGCATGGCGCAGGTGCACGTCACCTGTGCGCCTCTGCTGCCACGTGCCCAGGATGGCCACCGGGATGATGGCCAGGAGCGAGGTGGCCTCGGCCACCACCTGCGTTAGGCCCAGCACCAGGGCCAGTGCCGGCACGAAGATGATGCCGCCGCCCACCCCGGCGAGCGCGGCGATGAAGCCCCCGGCCATCCCGAGCGCGATGGCGATGATGGCCGCCGTCACGGGTTGACCGCCAGCAGGACCGCCGCCGCCACCAGCAGCAGGGCGAAGGCACGTGAGATGGTGACCGCCGAGATGCGGGCACGCAGCCGCACGCCGAGGGTGACCCCGAGCAGCGCGGGGATGCCCACCAGCATGGCGGCCACCCAGTCGACGTTGCCAAGCACCCCATGGGTGGCGGTGCCCACGACTGCGATGGCGGCGATGGCGGCCAGCGAGGTGGCGGTGGCCGCGCGCGAGCCGTAGCCGCACAGGATGATGAGCAGGGGCACGATGACCACGCCGCCGCCCACGCCGAAGAGCCCGGAGAAGGCACCGCCCACTGCTCCCACCGCCACCAGGCGCCACGTGAGGTCGCGGGGCGACCGGATGGCGGCGGGGGTGCTCACCCCGCCAATCTACGACGCGCAGTCCTCGAGGCCTGCGGCGGTGGCCGCACGCCGGCGCTCGGCGATGATCTCCTGGCCCTTGTCGCTTCCGATGGTGGCCCCCTCCGCCTCCGGGAGGTCCTTGCCGGCCATCACCTGGTCGTACAGGTCATCGCTCAGGGCCACGCTGAGGTCGCCCTGCTGCAGGTACGCGGCCAGGTCCACCGAGATGTCATCGGGCGGGGTGAGCCTGGAGATGTCGGCGTATTGCTCGCGCGCGATTGCGATGGCCTTGGGGAACCGGTCGCGGAAGTCGGCCAGGTCGTCGAACTGCTGCATGTCGCCCAGCGCCACGAACTCCTCATTGGCAGAGCGGCAGATGGCGTTGGCCTGCGCCACGAAGTCCGCCTGCGATGCGCCCGTGGTTGCCCCGCCATCCGAGCCGCCGCAGCCCCATGCAGCGCCCATGGTGGCCGCGAGGACCACCGCGAGGGCTATGGACATGGCTGCGCGGCGCATGCCCCTGACCCTAGCCAGCCGCGCTCGGCGGGGTGCCCCCAAATCGCCGATTCATGTCCGGCGGGACCATGCGGCCGCCGGTCGAAACGCCAGCATGCGTAACGTGACGTATATGGACGAAAAGCGCAGGTTGCTGGTGGTGGCCAACGAGACCATCGCCGCACACCAGCTGTTCGAGATGATCCGCCGCCGCGCGTCGGAGGCACCCACCGAGGTGCTGCTGGTGGCCCCCGCGCTCACCGGGCGGCTGCAGTTCTGGCTGTCGGACGAGGATGCCGGTGACCGCGCGGCACGCGACCGCCTGGCGGCATCCCTGGAGAACCTGCGTGAGCACGGCATCGAGGCCCGCGGCGCGGTGGGGGACGCCGACCCCCTATTGGCGATGGACGACGCCATGCGCACCTTCGCGCCCACCGAGATGATCGTGGCCACGCATGCCGTCGGCAGGTCGAACTGGCTGGAGCGCGGGCTGGTGGATCAGGCCCGCGAGCGGTTCGACGTCCCGATCGTGCACGTGGAGGTGCTGGAGCCCGAGATCGCCGTCACGCGCATGCGCGAGCAGCCTGACGCGGCGGCGCCGGCCCGCGAGCGGCACGAGGTGGCCGACTGGCTGCTGTTCGTGCTGGCGGGCGTGCTGGCCATCGGCGGCACGGTGCTGACGGCATCGTTCGTGCTGGCCGGCGTGGGCGAGACCGCTCTCGTGTGGTGGGTGATCTTCGGCGACCTGGGCCTGAAGATCGTGGCCTTCGTGATCATCTGGGTGGTGTTCCAGCGTCGCGCCCGGGCGGACCGGATCGACTACGAGGCCGCAACCCATGCCCACCATGGGCGTCCTGCTTCGGGCGCTGCTGATCGTGCTGGGCATCGCCGCGCTGGTGGGCCTGGGCATCGTATTCGCGGGGCCCGAGCACACCGTGATGCGCGTGCTGGGCTCGGTGCTGGTGCTGGGTGCGGCGCTGCTGCTTGCCATGCCCGCCCTCATGGCGCCATGGCGACCGCTGCGAGTCGCGATGGGCGCGCTCATCGCGATCAACGCCGTGCTGGTGTGGATCATCATCTGGACGCCGGAGGGCGGCGAGGCGCCGGTGGGCGTGGGCCGGGCGTCGGCCATGGTCGCCACCCTGCTGCTGGTGCTCGCGGTGGGGGTGGTGCTCGAGCGCATCACCCGTGGGCCGCGGCTGCGACTGCCCCGGCGCATCGCGTGGGTGGGGGACGTGGCCGGCGCGGCGCTGCTGGGCATGGCCTGGGCGATGATCCTCACCGATGGCGAGGCCGACGTGCCCGCGCGCGTGATGGCGGGCACGGCGATCATCTATGCCTCGGCCGCGCTGGCCGCGCTGGTGCTGGCCCTCATGAAGAGCTATTCCGTGGTGCGCAGAAACTAATCGCCAAAAAAACTCAGACGATGTGTAGTATCGGCCGCGTGCATGAGGCACGAACTGCGGTCAATCGCTGAGCGAGGAGACGAGATGGGCGTACGTGAAGAGGTCGTGGCGGCCAACGAGGCCTACGCGGCGTCGTTCGACAAGGGCGACCTGGCCCTGCCGCCCGCGCGGCGGTTCGCAGTGCTCGCCTGCATGGACGCGCGCCTCGATCCCGCCAAGTACGCGGGGCTCTCGGAGGGCGACGCGCACGTCATCCGCAACGCCGGTGGCCGCGCCAGTGACGACGCCATCCGCTCGCTGGTGATCTCGTACAAGCTGCTGGGCACGCAGGAGTGGTTCGTGATCCACCACACCGACTGCGGCATGGAGTTCTTCACCAACGAGGTGATGGGCGACCTGCTGGCATCCAGCCTGGAGACCGCGGAGCTCGGCCCCGACGGCTTCCGCGACGTCGGCGCTGGTCCCGGGTCGCCGGTGGGCCGCGAGATCGACTGGCTCACTATCTCCGACCAGGCCGGCGCGGTGGTGGACGACGTCCGCCGTATCCGCGAGCACCCGCTGGTGCCGGCCGGCATCCCGGTGTACGGCTACGTGTACGACGTGCGTACCGGGCGACTGATCGAGATCCCGGAGGCCACCGAGGTGGGGAGGGCTGCCTGATGAGCCTGAGCCTGAACCAGGTGGTACCGGACTTCACCGCGCACACCACCGAGGGCACCATCAACTTCCATGAGTGGATCGGCGACTCCTGGGCCGTGCTGTTCTCGCACCCCAAGGACTTCACGCCCGTGTGCACCACGGAGCTGGGCTACATGGCCAGCATCAAGGGCGAGTTCGACAGGCGCGGCGTGAAGATCATCGGGCTGTCGGTGGACCCGCTGGATCGCCACGAGGAGTGGGCCAAGGACATCGCCGAGACCCAGGGCACCGCGCCCAACTACCCGCTCATCTCGGATGCCGACTTCGCCATCTCGAAGGCCTACGGCATGCTGCCGGCCGAGGTGGAGGGCGACCCGCTGGTGCGCACTCCCGCCGACAACCAGACGGTGCGCAACGTGTTCGTCATCGCACCCGACAAGACGCTGAAGCTGCTGCTGGTGTACCCCATGACCACGGGGCGCAACTTCGACGAGGTGCTCAGGGTGATCGACTCGCTGCAGCTCACGGCCAATCACAAGGTGGCCACGCCGGCGCAATGGCAGCAGGGCGACAAGGTCATCATCGCCGGGTCGGTCAGCAATGACCAGGCCAAGGAGATCTGGCCGGACGGCTGGGAGGAGCCCAAGCCCTACATCCGCATCGTGCCGCAGCCCGTGAGCTGATGCGGTGCGCCGGGCGGGTCGCGCCAGGCGGCCCGCCCGGCGCGGCCCTAGCGGCCCAGCCGCCGTGCCAGCTCGCCGGAGCGGGCCAGCGCGCGGAGTGAGTCGAACCCGCCGATGGGGTCGCCGTCGATGACGACCTGGGGAAACGTGCGGCCACCCCCGCTCTCGGCCTGCAGCCGGTCGCGGGCATCCTCGCTGAACATATTGATGCGCACCTCGTCGTACGCGATGCCGCGCCGCCTGAGGAAGGCCTTGGCGCCCACGCAGTAGAGGCAGAAGGGCGTGGCATAGACGGTCACCCGGGTCATGGGGTGAACGCTAGACCCCTTACGGCTCCCGGTCGGATGGCGGGTGCGGCTTCCCCGACATGCGAGGGGCACGACCCCCCGAGGCGACCACCCGCAGTCCATCCCGCCGTAGCCCCCGAGACCCCGCTTCCGCCCGGCGGCAGGGGGAACGCCTGTTCATAGCGTCGCCCCAAGGGAATCAGGACGTCCTGCGGGTAGTCCGGAAAGGCGGGAAAATGAGTACACGGCATGTTCGTCGAGCAGGGGCACGTCGCAGGGCATTGGGGCTTGCGGCGGTGGGGACGGCCGCAGGGATGCTGGGTATCGCATCGACGGCCATGGCGGGGGAGGGGCCGATGCCCCCGGATGATGGCGAGAAGGTCACCATCTGCCACGCCACGCGATCCATGACCAACCCCTACGAGATGATCGACGTGAGCACCAACGCCATCATCAACCAGGTCAGCGGCAAGTGGCAGGGGCACGGGAAGCACGAGGACGACGTGATCCCCGCGTTCACCATCCCGCGCCAGAGCCCGCCGAATCCACCAGGGCTCACGTGGTCGTTCCCGGGGCTCCCGGAGGGCAGCACCGCGGAGAGGCGGGACGCCCTCATCAAGAACGAATGCTTCCCGCTCGGCATCAAGAAGACGGGAACGGCCTCGGTGCTCCCAGGGGGCAAGGTGTCGTATGAGGTGGCGGTCACCAACCTGGGCTTCCGGTCGATCCCGTTCGAGGCCATCAAGGTATCGGACTACAAGGTGCCGCTCGATCCGCCCGACCTTGCTAGCGCACTGAAGCCCGGTGAGACCCGGGTGTGGACGGGCAGCCGCATGGCGCCCGACAGCCTGCGCATGTGCGGCCGAAAGCTGAAGAACACGGCGAAGGCCACCTTGGTGATGCCCGAGAAGGGTGAGACGTCGCGCAAGCGCAAGGGCCTCCGCAAGCGGCAGGCCCAGGACGACATGACCGTTGTCTCGTCCACCTGGATGACCGATGTCATCTGCCCGCTTGACGTGGCCATCACGAAGACGCCGACGCAGGCCACGGTGGAGCCCGGCGGCACCGTGGGCTACCAGGTGGCGGTGACCAACACCGGCCCGCTGCCGGTGCCGTACGAGCTGATCGAGGTGACGGACGAGGGCGCCGCGCTCACGCCGCCGGCGAACCCGCCGGAGTTCCTGGCCCCGGGGGCATCGCTGCTGTGGGGCGCGTCGAAGACGGCGGGGTCGGACGTGTCCGTCTGCGGCACGAACGTGACCAACACGGCATCGGTGACGGTGAACGTGCCTCAGCCGCCGAATGGTGAGCAGCCCAAGGAGACGGGCCGCAGGATGCCCATGTACACCTTCACGCCCGGGGCCGATGACGTGGCCACCGCGGTGGGTATCCCGGTGTCGGGTGGCATCTGCCCGGTGGTGACGCCGGCGTCAATTCCGGCCACCCCGTTCGCTCCGGCCACGGCGTTCCGACCCGCGGGCCCCGCACTGTCGGTCACCAAGACCGGACCGGCGCGTGCGCTACGCGGTGGGTTCGTCAACTTCCGGGTGACGGTGACCAACACCGGTGGCGAAACGGCCACGGGCGTGACGCTGAGCGACACGCCGGCCCGCGCCATGCAGTGGCGGGCCGTCCCGAGCGGCGCAAAGGTCTCGGGTGCCACGGCAACGTGGACCATCGGCGACCTGGCCGCCGGCCAGTCCGTGGACCAGATCGTGAGGATCCGCATGCGCCTCACGGCCAGCGGGCGCAGCTGCAACACCGCTCTCGCCACGGCGACGGGCCTGGATCAGGCGCGGGCCCGGGCCTGCGTGACGGTCGTGGCGGCCAGGCGGCCTGCCACCCCGGTCACCGGCTAGCCGCCGGTGGAGGTCGGCCCCGGGGGGCGCACCCTGCGCGCTCCCCGGGGTCGTTCCCGTGCCCGGGGCCCGGTGGCCGGCTACACCAGGGTGCGCTGGAGCGGGGGAGTGGCCACCAGCCGGGCGCGCCAGGCGCGGGCCGCGGATGACTTCCACGGGCGCTGCGTGGCCACGGCGCTGGCCCGTCGCACCGAGGCGACCCACTGGGGGTAGGCCACGGCCACCGCGCGGTTGCGTCCCATGATGCGCTTCAGCCAGGCGGGCCGCAGGTCATGCGTCACGGCCTCGACCGCGCCTTCCTCCACGGACATGTGGCCACCCTCCTCGAGGCCCCTCTCCATCCCCACCTGGTGCAGCACCTCGTGCAGCAGGGCGGTGAGTCGGTCGGGTGACCACTGCCGGGGCGGGCGGGCCAGCATGGCGGCGTCGGCGGCGGGCAGCCACACCACGCCGGGCGTGGCCATGCCCGATCCCGCGGGGATGTCCGACGACATGCAGGCGGTGGGCGTGGCGATGGGTGCAACGCGGGCGCTCACCAGGGCGGTGGCCTGGCGCACGATGGCGTGCACGGGTGGTGGAGGAGGAGTACAGGCGGGCATGAGCCGAAGGTATCGGCGGCGCCCACCCGGGCGTATAGGCATTCCGTAAGAGGCCCGTCACGGGCGTGAGGTTCCGGCGATTTACCTGCGGCTTGGCCTCCCTGGCCGTTCCTTCGGGGGGGTGAGGAGGGGGCGCAGGGCAGCCCAGCGCCGGACCGCGCAGGCGTCGCGCTGGTCCACCCAGGCGGCCACATGGCGGTCGTTGATGAATCCCGTGACGATGGCCTCGGGGTCACGCGGGCGGCTTCCGGTGCAGGCTCCGGTGGGCTCCTGCGCGAGCGCCCGCGTGCGACCCAGCGCCACGCGGCACGCGGCGGTCATGGGTGGGCAGGTGACAGACCAGGCAAGGTGCCCGCGCCCCGGCCCGTGCGGCCAGAGCGTGATGGACAACTCGACGCGTGGCGGCGTGGATTGCACAGGCGGCCGGGCTGCTGCAGGGCTCCCTGCCGATGACGCCTGCGCCGCGGCCGCGCCCGGCCCCACGCCGCTGTCGCGTGGGACGCTGGCCAGGTAGGTGACGGCGGCGATGCCGCAGGTGACGATGGCGATGCCGGCGACGATGCGCTCGTCGCCGCGCCGACTCACGGTCCGATGGGGGGCGTGAAATCCGTTCCGAGTTCGGCTGCGCCGATGACCGCGAGCCCGTGGGTGCGGGCACGGCGCACCAGCGACCGGCCGCCGATGAGCGCCGAGAGGTCGTCGGCAACGGTGGCGCCCTCGCCGGGCTCCAGCCATGCGAACGACACCCCTGCATCGGCCAGGTCGGGCAGGAGGGCGCGCTCATCGAGCGCGTGGTCACCATCGATGCGGCAGCCCACGGAGTGCCGGGCTGCCAGCGTGCCAACCACGCCGCGCAGGGCCAAGGCAGCTGACGGGGAATCGATCTCCAGCCATATGCGCCGGGGGTCGAGCCCATGCCGCTCAGCCAGGTCACGCACCCGGTAGGCAAACGACGGGGCGGCCAGCGACGCGCTGCTGATGGGCACGATCACCGCCGGCCAGTCGCGCGCCTCCATCGCATGTGCGGCCCGATCGATGACCGTCCATTCCAACGGGGCGTCACCAAGGGCATCTCGCGGCTGAATTGCGAAGGCGGCGATTTCGGCCGTGTCGGACCGCGCCACCGGCACCCCGCGGGCGTGCGTGATCTGTTCATCAACGTGCACTGCGGTCGGTCCGTTGTCCATCGCATACGGGTTGTATGCCTTGCACGGCACGAACCACCCGGCGCGCCGATGATTTCGGCGGTTCGGCGCTCTCGCCCGCGCAAGGACCCAGCGTTTGGGTGGGGCGCGGCCCCGCCATGCGGGGGTGCGCCGCTGCGCGCGGCGGTGTCATGTTGCCGGGGGTTCGCCGCTACCGATGGAGGAGTTGCCATGTCGATCGTTCTCGACGCACACCAGGGTGACGGGGCGCTGGCGGACGAGGCCCTCGATGCGGTGGCCGCGAAGGCGTGGGGCATGCTGGTGACGGGCGATCTCGCGCAGCGCGATACCTGGGACCAGGTGCTCATGTGGGTGCGCATCGGGCAGCGCCTGGCCGACGATCCCGCCCCGGAGGTGGCGTCGAGGATCACCGCGTTGCTGGCGTCGGGCCACGACCCCCGGGCGTCGTAGGGTCAGCCCTGCAGGGTGACCGCGAGGATGGCCTCGCGGGCCGCTGCTCCCCGTCCGTGCGTGGCCTGCTCAAGGTCGCCCAGCGTGAGCACCCCCGTGATCGCGCCGTCGCGCATCACCACGACCCGGCGAACCTGCCGCAGCGCCATCATGTGCGCGGCGGTGTGCAGGTTCTCGTCGGGCCCGATGGTCACAAGGTCGCCGGAGGTCATCACCTCTGCAATGGGCAACTCTCCCGCGCTGCCGTCCAGGGGGGCGTGCGCCAGGCAGCGCACCACCAGGTCGCGGTCAGTCACCACCCCGGCCAGTCTCCCCTCATCAAGCACCGGCACGAATCCGCAGTCCTCCATTCGCATGATCCCGGCGACGTCCCGCACCGTGCTGCCGATGTCGGCAATGGCCACGTCCTTGGTCATCACGTCGCTCACCTGCATCGCGCTCCCCTTTTCCCCTATGGATAGACCTCGCAGGATCCCCGTGTGGACACCCATCGAGGGGGATGGCACTGGACATCCGGGGGGTTTGCGTGGCACGCAGTGGCGGGACTACCCGAATGGCCAGCGACCGCGACCGGGGCGACCGGTACAACCCAGAGACCGCGGGTGTGGGCGGCGGGACCGGGGGTAGAGGATCCCCGGATGCGAGATGGTTCGGGGGGTCCGTCTCGCGTCTCCCGTCGCCCCCCGTGGGAGTCTTGAGGGTGGGGGAACCCCCACGTGGGCATCCGGATGATCTGACCCACACGACCGCTCCGCTAGGTTTGCTGAAGACCCCGCCCCTGCTTCCCAGGAGGAACACGTGCGAAAGCGCGCCCTTGTCATGTCGTCAGCGTTCATCGCCACGGCCGCGATCGCAGGTCCGGCCGTGGCCGGATACGTGATCGGGGGTGATCGCTCCACCTACGGCACGATCACCATCGCGGTTGAGGGCCCGCTCACCGGCCAGCAGGCGTCCAACGGGCAGGACATGCTTCGCGGCGTGCGCCTGGCGGTGCAGCAGTACAACGCCAAGGGTGGCTTCCATGGCCGCAAGGTGCAGATCGTGCAGGCCAACGACAAGGCCAACCCCAAGCTGGCCCGGTCGGTGGCCAACAAGGTCATCCAGGGCCCGGCCGTGGCCGTGGTGGGCCCCTACAACTCGTCCGTGGGCCTGGTGAACCTGCCGCTCTACACCCGGGCCAGGGTGGTGCCGGTGCAGATGACGTCCACCGACGACACCACTGGCCTGGGCGTCACCGTGCAGCCCAAGAACAGCCAGATCTCACCGGTGGAGTTCAGCTACATCTCCAAGGCGTACACGCCGTCCAAGGTGTCGATGCTGGTGGACCCGTCGGCCTACACCAAGAGCATGGCCGACCGCCTGCAGAGGAGCCTCGAGGGCAAGGGCGTCCTGGTCACCCAGATCCCCATCTCGGAGACCCAGACGGACTTCACCCCGCAGATCAACCAGGCGCTCACCAACAACCCCACCGTGGTGTACCTGAGCACCTACTTCCCGCAGGGCGCGGCCATCGCCAAGCAGCTGCTGGCCACGGGCAACCCGGCCAAGTGCTTCGCGGGCCTGGCCAACCAGGACCCGGCGTTCGTCACCCAGGCGGGCATCCCGGCCAGCCGGAACTGCACGTTCAGCGGCGTGCCGGACCCCACGCAGTTCCCCACCGCCAAGAACTACGTGAAGGCCTACAAGAAGGCGTTCCCGGGCAAGACCCCGGGCACATGGGGCACCTTCACCTACGACTCGGCCAACATCCTGTTCGCCGCGTGGAAGCGCGCCGCCGACCCGTTCAACTACGGCAAGGTGCTGGCGCAGCTCAAGAAGACCACCAACTTCGCGGGCGCCACCGGGAAGATCACCATCAATCGCCAGGGCAACCGCCCCAACGTGCCGGTGAGCATCCTGTCGGTGAACGCGCAGGGCAACTTCACCGTGGTCACCACCGACCGCAGCAACAAGTAGGACGTCGCCATGCCCGCCGAGGAGGAGTGGCGTCAGGCGCGCCATGACAAGGGTGCCGAGAGCGTGAAGCAGGTGCTCGGGCCCCGCGCCGAGGAGTCGCTCGCGACCCTCGGCGAGCTCGGGGACCGCATCATCGAGACGATCTACGGCGACATCTACCAGCGGCCGGGACTGCCGCTGCGCGAGCGCCAGATCGCCACGCTCTGCATGCTCATGGCCATGGGCGGCAAGGACCGCCAGGTGAAGGTGCACATGCGCGCCGCCATGCGCATCGGCATGACCGAGGACGAGCTGCGCGAGCTGGTGATCCAGTTGGCGGCCTACTGCGGGTTCCCCGCGGCCATCAACGCCCAGGCGCAGCTGAACGAGGTGCTGTCGGAGGACGCCGCCTAACGCGGCAACGGGGATTTCACGGCGGGCCCGGGCCGGGGGCCACAATCCCCCGCCCATGGCCCGCCGTGTGATCATCCCGGTCGTCGCCGCATGCCTGTTGGCCTGCGTGCCGGCGTCGCTGCATGCCGCCCGCGACATCACCACGCTCAAGCAGCGGGTGGAGGCCGTGGAGGCGCGCGCCGCGCAGTTGGACGCCCGGGCGGGCGAGGCCGCCGCGCGCCACAACCGCGCCATGGACCGCGTGGACGCCGCGCGCGAGCGTGCCGATCGCAGCCGAAGGGCGCTGGCGCGCACGCGGGGGCAGCTGGCGGTGGCCCGTGAGACGCTGTCGTCGCGCCTGGTCACCCTGTATCGGCGTCCCGATCCGGGGCTGGTGGAGCTGGTGGTGTCGAGCGGGTCGCTGACCGACCTGGTGAGCCGCTCGGAGGCCCTGCAGAGCGCGGCCGGCCAGGACGCCGCGCTGGTGGAGAAGGTGCGCGAGCGGCGCCTCGCGCTGCTGGCCGAGCAGGACCGCCTGGCGCGCGCCATCAGCACTGCCCGTGCCGAGGCCGCCACCGCCGCGCGTGAGCGAGCGCGGGTGGAGGGCCTGATGCGGCGCTACCGGGCCGTGGTGGACGGCGCCCGGGGCGAACTGAAGGCCGCCCTCGCCGCGCGCACCCAGCAGAGGGTGCGTGCCGCGCGCGCCAAGGGATCGGCCGACATCCCCGTGGCCACGCCGGGCACCGAGCCGGTGTTCCCGGTGGCCGCGCCCGCCACGTTCAGCGACGACTGGATGGCCCCGCGCGGCAGCCGTTACCACGAGGGCATCGACATCATGGCCGCGCGCGGGGCACCGATCGTGGCGGTGGTGAGCGGCACCATCGTCCGCCTGGGCACCACGCCCATCAGCGGCAACCGCTTCTGGCTGCGTGCATCCAACGGCGACGAGTACTTCTACTGCCACATGGATGGCTTCGCGCCCGCGGCGCGCGAGGGGGCGTTCGTGAGGGCCGGCACCGTGCTGGCCTACAACGGCGACACGGGTGACGCCCGCGGCACCACGCCGCACCTGCACTTCGAGATCCACCCCGGCGGGGGCGGTCCCATCCGGCCCTACCCGCTGGTGTCGTCCTGGCCCCGCGTGGGCTGATCGTCGGCCGGCGCAGCGGGGGCCTCGTCGGCCGGGCCCGGCACGTGATCGGCGTCCAGGTCGCAGGATGCGGTGGTCCTGGAGGCGTGCACCCACTGGCCGGGCACGCCGCGCATGGGCTTGATGGGCTGGCCGCATGAGGCGCATGTGATCGGCATGCACACACTCTCGCATGGGCGCCCGCCGCAGGTGTGACAATGCGGTGCATGGGAGAGAGCAGAGACGAGATCGTGGCCCGGGTCACCGCGGAGCAGGAGGGCCTTCACCCCAACCCCGAGTACACCCGCACGGCCAGGCGCCGGGTGTGGGTCCTGGGCTCGATCATGGTGCCAGTGAGCCTGCTGATCGGATTCGCCATCGGCGCGCCGCTGGGGTGGTCGCCGTTCCTGTGGATCGCCACGGGGCTCGGCATCAGCCTTGGCGTGTTCTACGTGGCGTACGTGGTGCTGGCCGAGCGCGATGACGGCCGCATCCAGCGCGAGCTCGACGAGGCGCGCAGGCAGCGCGAGGCCACGGGCGAGGGCGGCTGATGCGGGGCATCGAGATGGGCATCTACTCGTTCGGCGACGCCACCCCCGATCCGGCGACCGGCCGGGGCATGGACGTGGGGCAGCGCGTGCGGGACCTTGTGGATGAGATCGTGCTGGCCGACCAGGTGGGGCTCGACGTGTTCGGGGTAGGGGAGCACCACCGGCCGGACTTCCCGGTGTCGTCCCCCGCCGTGGTGCTGGCCGCCGCCGCCGCGCGCACATCGCGCATCCGGCTCACGTCGTCCGTGACGGTGCTGTCATCCGATGACCCGGTGCGGGTGTTCCAGGACTTCGCCACCATCGACCTCATCTCGGAGGGGCGCGCCGAGATCATGGCCGGGCGGGGGTCGTTCATCGAGTCGTTCCCGTTGTTCGGCTACGACCTGGCCGACTACCAGGACCTGTTCCTGGAGAAGCTCGACCTGCTGCTGCAGCTGCGCGAGGAGGAGGTGGTCACCTGGCAGGGGCGCCACCGCGCCCCCATCGAGGGCCGCGCCGTGCACCCGCGCCCCCAGCAGGACCCCATCCCGGTGTGGATCGCGGTGGGCGGCACCCCGCAGTCGGTGGTGAACGCCGCGGCGCGCGGCCTGCCCATCTCGGTGGCCATCATCGGCGCCGCTGCGCAGCCCTTCATCCCCTTCGTCAACCTGTACCGCGAGGCCCTGGGTGAGTTCGGGCACGATCCCGCGCAGGTGCCGGTGGGCATCGGGTCGCATGGCTTCATCGCCGACACCTCGCAGAAGGCCGCCGACATCTCCGCACCGGGCCTGATGGCGGCGATGAACCAGATCGGCCGCGAGCGGGGGTGGGGCAGCGAGATCGACCGCGCCCAGTTCGACCGCATGCGCCAGCCCCACGGGGCGCTGATGGTGGGCAGCCCGGCCGAGGTGACCGAGAAGATCCTGGCCCAGTACGAGATGTTCGGGAACCGGCGCGTGCTGCTGCACATGGGCGTGGGCAACCCCCCGCACGCCGACATGATGCGGGCGATCGAGCTGTACGGCACGGAGGTGGCGCCGGCCGTGCGCAAGGAGGTCGCCAGACTCGACTCCATGGCGGCCGCGGCGCGGTAAGGTTGGTGCATGGCTGAAGAGACGACAGGCACGGACATCAGCGCCCTCGAGGGTGCGCCCGAGTGCCCCAAGTGCGGCGCGGCGATGTTCGCCACCATGCGCAAGATGCGTACCCACGATCTCGACGGGGCAAGCCCCGTGGCACGCGACCGCGAGCACCCGGTGTGGCGCTGCATGCGGTGCCAGAACGAGATCCCCCGCCAGGGCTAGCGGTGCGTCCCGCGCCGTGATGTCGGTCATCACGGCGCTCCGCGCCTCGTCCAACGGGGCCGCCATCCGCGTGGAGCGCGATGGCAGGAAGTGGCTGCGCCTGCCGGTGCACCTGGTGGCCGACCTCGGCCTGTCCACGGGCGAGGAGATGGACGAGGCGCGGGTGGCCCAGATCGAGCAGGCCGCCGAGCTGGAGCGCCTGTGGGAGGCCGCCCTGCGCTTCACCGTGGCGCGCGGCCGGTGCCACCGCGAGGTGGTGCGCAGGCTGCGCGACCGTCGCGCCGATGAGAAGCAGGTGGCCGCGGTACTGGCGCGCCTGTCGGCGGCCGGACTATCGGACGAAGAGGCCAATGCCGACCAGCGGGTGGAGCGGCTGGCCATGCGGGGATGGCCCGGCCGGCGCATCCGGTCGGAGATGCTGCGCGTGGGGTTTGCGCACGACACCGTGGCCCGGGCGCTGGCCGAGGGGCTGCCCGCAGGTCACGACGAGCAGCTGCTGGAGCGCGCGCTGGAGCGCAGCGGTGTGCCGGAGTCGGCCGCCGATCGCACCCGGCTGGCCGACCGGCTGGTGCGGCAGGGGTTCCCGCCGGCTGCCGTGCGCGATGCCATCCGCCCGCACGAGGGCACCCGGCCGTCCCGCGACGCGGCAGCGCCTGAAGCAGGGGAGATGATCCGCCAGGTGCGGCGCAGGTATCCGGACCAGGCGAAGGATTCCGGTGCGCGCCGTCGCGCCTTGGGGTGGCTGGCGCGCCGCGGGGTGGGCGCCGACGACGCCCGCCGCATCCTGGAGGCGGCGGGCGCGGAGGACGATGCTGCCTAGCTAGCCCGCGGCGATGGCGTCGAGCACCCGGCGAAGGCGCCCGGCCACCTCGGTGGCCACCGGCTCCAGGGCCTGGTTGCCCACCATCCCCAGCATCTGCTCGGCGGCCACGGCGCTGACCCGGGTCTTGCCATGGGCGCGGTACACCACCACGTTGCATGGCAGCAGCACGCCCAGCTCGGGCTCGGCCTCCAGGGCCTGGTGCGCCAGCGGCGGGTTGCATGCGCCGAGGATGACGTACTCCTCGCGGTCCACGTCGAGCTTGGCCTTCATGGTGGCCTTCACGTCGATCTCGGTGAGCACGCCGAAGCCCTCGTCGGCAAGCGCCTGCCGCGTGGTGGCCAGGACGTCGTCGAAGTCGCGGTCCACATCGATGGCGAGCGAGTACTCGACGGTTCCCATTGGGGCCTCCCGATCAGTCATTGCCTGTGAATTCCACGATAGCCGCTCCCGAGGTGAGGCCCGCGCCGAATGCCACCAGGCCGCCGAGGCCCGTGGGGGCGCTGGGCAGGTGCTCGGCGATGGCGATGGGGATGGTGGATGACGAGGTGTTGCCCCAACGCTCCACGTTGACCACGAACCGGTCCTCGGGCAGTCCGCTTCGGGCCTGCACCGACGAGATGATGCGGCCGTTGGCCTGGTGCGGGATCACATGCATGAGCTCGGGCACCGATGCTCCCGACGCGGCGGCGGCGCGGTCGAGCATCCGCAGCATCTCGCGCACCGCGCGGGTGTACACCCGCGGCCCGTCCATGAACAGGTGGTCGTCCAGGTGCGGTCCATGGCGGATCACCGACCCGTCGTCGCCGGTGGCCGACAGCACCGGGCGGTGCAGCAGCAGGGGCGAGTCGCCCAGGCGATCCGGGCCGTGCACCACCGTGGCCGTGACGGCGTCGCCGAACACCACCACGGTGTCGAAGTCGTCGGGGTCCACGAACCGCGACATGGCCTCGGCGGTGATCACCAGCACCGACGCGTCGCGGCGCTGCTGCAGCATGTCGTAGGCGTTCTGAAGGGCGTACAGGTAGCCCGAGCAGGCGGCCGACACGTCGCTGGCCGCCACGTCGGCCGGGCCGTCGTGCTCGGCCAGCTGGGCCTGCACCAGGCACGCCACCGTGGGGCTGAGCCGCGGCGGGGTGCCGGTGGCCACGATGATGGCCTCCAGGTCGCCCAGCGCCATGCCCTCGTGCTGCAGTGCCTCGCGGGCGGCCTGCGAGGCAAGGTCCACCAGGCTCTCGTCGGCGCCCAGGATGGGTCGCTGGCGGATGCCCGTGCGTCGTACGATGTCGGCCTCGGTGCGGCCGGGGAACCGCGCGGCGATGTCGGCATTGGTGAGGATCTGGCCACCCGCACGCACCGAGATGCCCGACAGGCCCACGGGCATGGAGCGCACTGCCGGTGACGGCGCCACCGAGGGCGCGGGCGATGCGGCGCGCTCGGTCACCCGGCGCACCCGCAGGCCGGGCTCGGCAGGCACGCGCCGGCGCGCCGCGGCGGCGCCCGGGGCCAGGGTGATGCGCGCCAGCGGGGTGCCCACGGCCACCGACTCCATCTCCTCGTGCAGGTCGGCGATCTCGCCCGATGCCGGGGCGGCCAGCTCGAACGCCGCCTTGTCGCCCTCGCATTCGGCGATCACCTGGCCCTCGGTCACGGTGTCGCCCTCGCCCACCATCCACTCCACCACCATCACCTGCTGGTCGGCGGGGCTCGACCCGGTGGCCTCCACCACCAGCACGCCATCCTGCTCCAGGGCGGCGGCCTCCTCCACCTCGAGGCCGCCCAGCATCGCGGCCACGGCCTCCACCACGTCGCGCGTTGATGGCAGCACCTCGGCCTGGTTCACGTAGTTGTTGGGCACCCAGGTATCGGGGCGCGCGATGCGGCGGGTGGTGAGGTTGCCCCCCAGGTGGTCCGACACCTGCGCCACCACCTCTGCGCCGAAGCCGCCCGTGATGTTGTCCTCGTGCACCACCACCAGGCGGCGGGTGCGGGCCACGCTCGCCACCACGGCCTCGATGTCCCACGGGGCGATGCCGCGCAGGTCGATCATCTCCACGCCCACGCCGCCGGCATCCAGCACCGCGGTGGCGCGCTCGGCGATGGGGGCGGTGGACCCCCAGGCCACCAGCGTGACGTCGTCGCCGCGGTTGCGCACGGCCGCGTGGCCCGGCACCACGGGGTGGAACGCGCCCTCGGCGCGCGTGGAGCGCGCCGGGTCGTTGAGGCAGGTCTTGGGGTAGAGGATGAGCGTGGGGCGCTCGCCGTCGAGGGCCGCCTGCAGGGCGCCTGCGGCATCGTCGGCCGTGCTGGGCATCACCACGTCGAGGCCGGGGATGTGGGCGAACGTGGCCTCCAGCGTCTGGGCGTGGAAGGGGCCCAGGCCGGGGCGGTAGGCGCCGCACGGGGCCAGCATGACCACGGGAGCCGAGAACCGGCCGTCGGTGCGCCAGTGGATGGTGGCGAGCTCCGACGCGATCTGGTTGAACGCCAGCGGCAGGAAGTCGGCGAACTGCACCATGGCCACCGGGCGGCCGCCGGCCAGCGCGCGGCCGATGGCGGTTCCCACGATTGTCGACTCACTCAGCGGTGCGTTGGTGACCCGGCCCGGGAACGCGGTGGAGAGCCCGCGCGTGAGCCCGAACACGTCACCCTTGGGGTCCTCGATGTCCTGGCCCATCAGCGACACCCGTGGGTCGGCGGCAAGCCGCTCCGCCAGCACGTCGCGCATGGCCTCCAGCATGGTGCGCGGCGCGCCCTCGCCCGTGGCCGGGGCATCGGCCGCGCGCGCGATCACCTCGGGTGCCACTGGCGGGATGGCCGACCGCGACGGCTCGGGGTCGGGCGCCTCCAGCGCGCGGGCGGCGGCGGCGCGCACCTCGGCCTCCACCTCGCGGTCCAGCGCCACCAGGTCGGCTGCCGGCACGCCGTCGGCCACCAGGTGCTCGCGCAGGGCGGTGATGGGATCGCCCTCGCGGGCCTCGGCGCGCTCGGAGTCATCGCGGTACACCGACTCGTCATCGGCGTTGGTGTGGTGCGTGAGCCGCTCCACCTCCACCACCATGATCACCGGGCGCCGGGCCTCGCGTACGTCGCGCACGGCACGGGCCGTGATGGCGTCGAGGGTGATGGGGTCGCGACCATCCGCGCGCACGATGGGCGCGCCCAGGAACTGGTCGACCGGGCCCATGGCGGTGTCGTAGAACGTGCGCCCCGACGTGTGGGTGGAGATGGCGTAGCCATTGTCCTCGATCCAGAACAGCACGGGCAGGCACTCGCGGGCGGCCTCGCCGATGGCCTCCATCACCTCGCCCTGCTGCGTGGTGCCGTCGCCCACGCCGGCCACCACGATGGGGGCGTCGGGGCTGTCGCGCACTTCGCGTGCCACGCCCACGGCGTGAAGCAGCCCGTTGCCGGTGGGCACGGTCATGGGCAGCACGTTGAGGGCGGGGTCGTTGAGGAACGCCGGCATCTGGCGCCCTGCCGAATCCGACTGCGCCGTTGACAGGAGGCCGTGGAAGAACCGGTCGGGCTCGATGCCCCGGCGCACCAGCAACGCGCGCGACCGGTAATGCGGCTGCAGCCAGTCGTGCGGGCCCAGGTGGTCGGCAAGAACCGCCGATGCCTCGTGCCCGGCGCCTCCCAGCTGGAAGAACGCCTCGCCGCGCTGCACCAGCTCCTCCTCCACCGCATCGATCCAGCGTGCGCTCATCATGGCCCGGAGGGTGCCGAGCGCGCGCGCGTGGGTGGTGGCCTGCTGGGTGGTGCTCAGTTCTGACGCCGATCGTCGGGATCCGAAACGTTTCCGACCCTAGACGCACCTCCGGACGCGTGCCCCCTGCGGGCATTGGGATACGGAAAACCATGCCGTATGGCCCGGTACCATCGGGTCATGCGCATCGGCCTGGCCCTCGACCACATGGCGCCCCCCGTTGATTCGCTGGCGCTCGCCCGCGATGCCCAGGCAGCCGGCTGCGACCAGGTGTGGGTGCCGGAGACGTGGGGCTTCGACGCCCCGAGCCTGATGGGAGCCCTGGCCGCCGGTACCGCGCGCATGGGCATCGGGGGCGTCCTGCCGGTGTACTCGCGCACGCCGGCGCTCATCGCCCAGACGGCCGCGGGCGTGGATGCCCTGTCCGGCGGACGTGCCGTGCTCGGGCTCGGCACGTCGGGGCCGCAGGTTGTGGAGGGGTGGCACGGCGTGCCGTTCGCCCGCCCGTTGGGTGAGCTCCGCGAGGTGATCACGGCATGCCGCACGGCCTGGCGGCGCGAGGTGCTGCAGGTGGACGGCCCGCGTCCCGTGCCGCTGCCCGCGGGCGAGGGAACGGGCATGGGGCGCCCGCTCAAGATGATCACGCGCCCGGTGCGCCCGGACATCCCCATCGTGGTGGCCGCGCTCGCCCCCGGTGGGGTGCGCCTGGCAGCCGAGATGGCCGACGGCTGGTGGCCGCTGTTCGCATCGCGCCAGGCCATCACGGGGCCGTGGGCGCAGCCGCTGGCCGACGGCCGCGTACGGCGCGACCCCGCACTGGCCCCGCTTGCCATCACCACGTCGGCCGTGTGCTGGGTGGGGGATGGACCGGCCGCGGATGCCGCGCGCGCGGCGGCTCGGCGGGAGATCGCGTTCTACGTGGGGTCAATGGGGTCGCGCGAGATCAACTACTACCGCGACGCCGTTGCGGCCATGGGGTTCGCGCGCGAATGCGCGGCCATCGCGGACGCCGCGCTGGATGGCCGGCGCCGCGACGCCGAGGCGCTGGTGGGCGACTCCATGGTGGATGCCCTTGCGGTGATCGGCGAACGGGCGCGGGTGGCCGATCGCCTTGCGGAGTTGGCGGATGCCGGCGTGGGCACCCTGGTGGTGTCGGCGGGCACGCCCGACCCGGTGCGGGCCATCGCGGGGTTGCGCGAGGCCCTGGCCTGGGCCTGATGGGCTAACGCACCCGCACGGCGTCGCGCAGCCCGGACTTGCCGAGCGAGCTGGTGGCATACACCGTCACGTAGTACCTGCCGGCGCGTGCCGGGCTCCAGGTGACGGTGCTGCGCCCCCGGGCCATCTTCTTGTTCCGGGCCATTGTGGCCACCACGCGGCCACTCGCGGTGGTCACCTGCGCGGTCACCCGGGCGGGGCGTGACAGGGCGAACGAGGCGGTCACGCGCCTCTTGCCCTTGGCGCCGCTGCTCGATACCCGGAGCCCGCCCAGGGTGCGGTCCACCACGATGATCCGCTTCTGCGAGGTGGGCGTGGATCCGTCGGCGGGCGTGAGGTTGGCCGTCACGTTGTACGGGCCCTCCGGCATGCCGAGCGCCTTCGGGTCGATGGTGATGGGCGTGTAGGCGGGGTCACCCGTGCGATTGAGCAACTGCGAGCTGAACCCGCCACCGCGACGCGCGATGGTGACGGTGGTGGTGCCCGTGGCGGGCGACTGCGCGCCCAGGGTGAGCGTCTCGTTCACGCCGTCGCCGTTGGGGGTGATGCGGTTATCGGGCGGGATGGAGAGCTGGGCGCCCGCGTAGTACGCCACCAGCATGTCGGCGATGGGACGGCTGCCGGTGTTGGGCACCACCTGGTTGGGGCCGACGGCCATCATCGACGACCCGCCCGCGTCAAGCCCCATGCCGGTCACCACGCCAAGCGAGGCCATCATGCGCGCCTGCTCCGACATGGTGTAGCCGCGCACGCCCTGCTGCGGGCCCTCGGCCACCACCATGAGGATGGTGCCGTCGGCCTTCTGGCCCACAGCGCTGCGGGTGGTGCGGCCGTTGCGCTGGTAGGTGCTGAACGACTCGCCCGACGAGGTCACCGCCCGACCGTTGCGCACCAGCGTGGGCCCGCCGCCGATGGCGCCCCATGCATCGGGTGCCACGCCCGGGATGGAGGTCTCGATCTCCATGCGCGCGCCGGGGAGGAAGTCGTTGAAGAGGGTGACGCCCGACAGGTTCTTCCCCGACACCACGATCTGCCCGTTGGCAATGGGGGTGCCGCCGCCGGGGCGCTGGGCGATCACCGTGCCTGACACCACGCCGGTCACCGGGAATGCGCCGCCGCCGTCCAGGGCCACCACCACCTCGTAGCCCGGCTCCGCCGGGGTGGGGCCGCCGTACGCCGGCGTGTACACCGTGACGCCGCTGGTGGACGTGGATGCCAGGGGGCGGTTCACGGCGCGCACCAGGCGGCGCGGGCCCTTGGCGCCGGTGGCCGGGTCCACCTTGCGGTAGCGGGCGTTCAGCGACAGGTTGGCCACCGACAGCGCGCCGCCGGCTCCCAGCGCAAGGGACGACCGGGTGCTCTCGGGGCTGGCCAGGAGCTCCGGCCCCACGGCCAGCACGCCGCTGGGGGTGCCGCTGGTCAGGCTGAAGAAGTCACCGTTTATCCCAGCCGTGGCCCCCTGGGCCAGGCGGGCCGCCATGCCGTCCGACAACGTGGAGCGGCGGGTGAGCGACCCCGACGACTGCGCGGGCGCCATGCGCGTGAGGGCGTTGTAGGTGAACGACACCACGTGGAGGCGCTGGGGCCCCGATCGCCTGAGCACCTGGTAGGTGATGCCGGGGACGATGCGCGTGAGCTGCCCGGCGCTCGCGCCGCTGGTGGGAACCGGCGTGGGCGCCCCCGAGGCGGGCACCGCCACGGCGGCTCCGGCGGCGATGGCCGCGGTGATCAGGGCATTTCGGGCGAGCACGCGGCCATTCAAGCCCGAACCCGGCCGGTGGCGCAGCCCGCCGGGTCGCATATGACATGCATCTTTCAGGCGCGGGCCATGGCGTGCGCGGCGGCCTCGATGGCCTGGCGCACGTATCCCTGCACCGCTGCGGCCTGGCTGCTCTGGTCGCGCTCCTGCGCGGTGGCGGCGTGTCCGGTGGCCTCCACCATGGCGGTCACCTGGCGATGGTGCATGTGCAGGATGGTGGCGGCCAGGTCGCGCTCGCGTTCCTTCGCCCAGGCCAGCGCCGACTCGGTGAGGCCGTCGTATTCCGGGCCCAGGCGGCTCTCCAGGCAGCGCAGGAACAGCATCTGCCACGCCCCCAGGCGCACGCGACGCTCCAGGGCCGCATGGATGGCGGGCTCCGTGTGGCCGTCCGCGCCGTACAGCAGGTGCTCCTCCAGGGCGATCGCCCCCTGTCCCAGCTCGACCTGGCGATCGAACAGGTCCGAGTGGGCCGCGAACCAGTCGTCGAGGTCGTCGCCCATGCCCTCCACCCGGTCGGCCAGGCCCGGGGCGACGCCCGCCATCAGTCCCTCGGCCGCGAACCGCAGGTGCGCGCGCACGGCTGAGTCGGCGGCGGGCTGCACGTCCACGTCGCCGGGGTCCTCCTCGGCAAGCAGCTCCCGCAGCCGCGCGGGATGCGCCTGCATCCAGGCAAGCACCGACTGCGCATCGAGGAGAGAGCGGCTCACGGCGGAGAGGCTAACCAGTGACACACTCATGACGTGGACGATGCACTTTCGCTTTCGGACTTTCGCCGGCGGGTTGCCGCCAACTACGTCCGTGCGCGGGAGCGCGGGGGCGGGGACGAGGCCTGGATGGCCTGGAGGATGGAGCGGGACGAGGTATTCCGGTCGCATCCCCAGAGCCCGGTGCCCGAAGGCCGCCGCGCCGGGTTCGGGGGGATGGGGTTCTTCCCCTACGACCCCACGTGGCGGCTTGAGGCCGTGGTGGAGCCCGCCGCCGCCGACGCGGGGAAGACCCCATCTGCACCGGACGCCCGATTTCGGCAGGTCGGGATGGCGGTGGCGGAGCGCGACGGCATGCCCATCCGCCTGCCACTGCTGTGGCTCGACTCCTACGGCGGAGGGCTGTTCCTCCCGTTCCGCGATGCCACCAATGGCCGCGAGACCTACGGCGGTGGGCGATACCTGCTGGACCAGGCGAAGGGCGCGGACCTGGGGGTCACCACCACCGGCCGCCTCATCCTGGACTTCAACTACGCCTACCACCCGTCCTGCGCGCACGACCCGCGGTGGACCTGTCCGCTGGCATCGCCGGGATCGGTGATCGACATGCTCGTGCGCGCCGGCGAACTGGCGCCCTGATCAGTCCAGCGGGCCCCCGCCCATCGCGCGCGCGCTCGGTGCCTCGAGCCACGCAGTGACCGGCCTCGGGATGGGTCTCCCCAGGGGGCTCGCGGCATCGAGCGCCCGGGGCGAGCCCAGCAGCCACTCGTCATCCTCGCGCACCACCTCGGTGACCACCTCGGCGCGCCCCGCGGCCAGGGCCGGGGCCCCGAAGCCGAACACCTTCTCGGCGGCCGTGACGGCGGTGAGGCGGCCGCGTGCCTCCACGTGCACCCGGTGGTCGGCGCGCGCCATCTCGCCCTCGTGGGCCGACAGGGCCTGCTCGATCTCGGCGGCCCGGTCGTCGTCGAACGTGGTGACGATGGTGGGGAAGGGCAGGTCGCCCCAGATGGCCCACATCCACCATGGCGGCGCATCGTCCCGCGCGCTGAGCACGTCGCGGATGGCGCGGCCGGTGAGCTCATGCGCGTGGTGTACGTCGTGCGGCGATGGGCCCACCACCAGGTCGGGCCGCTCGGCGCCGTCGAGCGCCATGCCCAGCTGCCATCGCACCCTCTCCTCCGCGGCCGCGCGGTCGTCGGTGGCCGACATCGCGACGGGGGGCTCCGTGACGATCAGGCGGAAGCCCGCGCGCTCGCAGGCCTCCTCCACCTCGGCGCGTCGCCGGTCGTGGTCGTCGGGGCGCCCCAGGCTGAGGGCCAGGTTCACCACCTCGTGCCCGGCATCCCGCAGGGCCATGAGGGTGGCCGGTGCGCCCACCAGTTCGTCATCAGGATGCGGCGATACGTGCAGGACCCTCATGGAACGACCTTGGCAGGAAGTTGATGGGGCATGCCCCCGGCCGGGGTGCTACCGGCGCGACGTGCGGTCGTAGGCCCCGGCCCACGCCGGCGCGTCGGGGTCGAGCTTGGCCAGGAGCGCCAGGTCGACTGATAGCGCGACGGCGTGGGGGAGTGCCATGACGGGAGCCAGGCGGGGGTCGGCGCCTGGGTCGCCGGCCAGCGCCACCACCTGCGCGCCGCCCTCGGCCAGCACCTCGGCGGCCTCGCGCAGCAGGGGATCGGGATGGGGGCCGGGCACCGTGACTGCGATGTCCCCGGGCACCGTGGCGAACCGCCCGGTGGTGGCGCCCTCGCGCGTCTCGTAGCCGTCCACCGGCAGGATGGACACCTCGCGCAGGCACAGCGCGGTGTGCAGCGCCGCGGGCCACGCGGGCCCGGTGCCCACGCATACCCCGGCGTGGGGGCGCGGCCCGGGGTGCGGCGGCAGCGCCGCCGCCGCCTTCACGATCGGATCGAGCCGCCCGCCCGCGTCCTCCACCGCATGGGCCAGGGCGCGATCGCCGCTCATGCGCGCCAGCACCGCGAGCCCCGCCACCAGCGATCCGGCGTAGCCCTGGGTGTGCGTGCGGGCCCGGAGGGTGTCCACCACCACGAGCGCACGGGCCTCGGCGGCGCGGCCGATGGTGGATCCGGCGTTGGCCGTGATGGCTGCGATTGGGCGTGGCGCGCCCGCGTCGATGGCCTCGATCACGTCACGGAACTCCCCGGAACTGGAGAGCGCCAGCAGGCGGTCGCCGTCCCTCCACGGGAACGCCCCGCGCGCCACCAGGCCGCCGGGCACCGCCAGCACCTCCACCGGCGGCTGGGGCACCTGCAGCCAGGCCAGCCACAGGGCCAGCGCCACGTGCCACTGGGCGCCGTTGCCGGTGACGATGACCCGGCGCACGTCCGGCGCGGTGAGCAGCGCGGCTACGTCGTCGAATCCCTCGGCCCGGCTGGTGGTGGCGGTGAGCGTGCCCGGGGTGAGCACGAGGTCGGCCCAGAGGCCCGAGTCGGTTCGCGGTGCGCTCATGCGCCCACCATAGCCCCGGCCACGCGTCGCTACGCTGCCCCCGTGGCAACCGGGCAACCCGATGACGCTCCCGAGCAGCCGCGCTGTCCCACCTGCGGCGAGCGCGACTCAGAGGACATCGGCCAGGATGTCCGGCGCTGCCGGAACTGCACCTACGTGTGGATCCCGGTGACCCCCGAGGGGGACGGGCGCTAGGAAGCCAGCAGGTCGCGGACGCCCGACGGCCCGGCGCGCAGCAGTGATGCCGCCCTGCGGGCCGCCTGGCTCCTCTCCAGCATCTCCCGTGCCGTGACGTCGTCGTGCGCCATGACGGCGGCGGCGGCATCGCGGTCGGCCTGGATGGCGATCATGTCGAGCCGCTCGGCCATGCGCTGGTTGCGACCCATGCGGGTGCGCGGGCGACGACGGACGGCTGCAGGCGCGATCTTCTCCGGGACCACCTCGGGAGTGCTGACGAGGGTGAGCTGGGCTCCGCCCTGCGACTGCTTGGTGTGTTGTGGAGAACGCATGTTCGTAAGGCTAGCGCCGGGGTCGGACGCGCTCGGGGGGCGAAAACGGGGGAAATCCCATCCACAAGCCGTTTTCCGGAAAGGCCGTGAAATCGAACCGGAACACCTTTCCCGCCGCTTAACATGACGCCCCATGGGAACGGGCCACTCGCACGCGCATCACATGCCCCGCGGCGGTTCGGCGCGCCGGGTGGCGCTGGTGTCGGTGGGCGCCGCCATCCTGCTCATCGGCATCAAGCTGGCCACCGGCATCGCCACCGGCAGCCTTGCCTTCCTGTCGGAGGCCATCCACTCGGGCACCGACCTGGTGGCGGCGCTGCTGGCGCTCTTCGCCGTGGGCGTGGCCGCCCGTCCCGCCGATCGCACGCATGCGTACGGGCACGGCAAGGCCGAGCACCTATCGGCGCTGGCCGAGGGCGCCGTTCTGGTGCTGGTGAGCCTGTGGATCGCCTACGTGGCCATCGGCCGGCTGGTGCAGGGTGGCCACGACGTGGACGCCACGTGGTGGGCAATCGGCGTGGCGGTGGTGATCATCGCCATCGACCTGGGGCGCACCGTGGCCCTCACCCGCGCGGCGCGGCGCTACAACAGCGCGGCGCTCAAGGGCAGCGCCCTGCACTTCGCCAGCGACCTCGCGGGTACCGCGGCCGTGCTGGTGGGCCTGCTGCTGGTCCGCGCCGGCGCCGAATGGGCCGACGCCGCTGCCGCGCTGTTCGTGTCGGCGCTGGTGCTGGTGGCCGCGGGTCGCCTGATGCACGAGAACGTCGAGGTGCTGATGGACCGCGTGCCCGACGATGACGAGGCCGCGGTGCGTGGGGCCGTGGACGCCATGGGCCCTGGCGTGGAGCTGCGCCGCCTGCGCATGCGGTCGGCTGCCGGACGGGCATTCGCCGACGTGGTGATCGCCGTGCCCCCGGGCGAGTCGGTGGGGCGTGGCCACGCCGTGGCCGACGAGGTGGAGGAGGCTATCGAGGCCGCGGTGCCGGGCACCGACGTGGTGGTGCACGTGGAGCGGCGGGAGGGGGCCGATGAGGACCTGGCCGAGCGCGTGCTGGCCGTGGCGCACGAGGTGCCGCGGGTGCGCGAGATCCACAACGTGCGCATCCTCCACCTGGATTCCGGCACGGAGGCATCACTGCACCTCAAGCTGCCGCCCGACACCCCGCTGCCGGATGCCGATGCCGTGGCCCGCGCGGTGGACACCGCTGTTGTGGCGGCCGTGCCCGAGGTGGCCCGCGTGCACTCCCATGTGGAGCCCCTGGGTGCCCCCGGCTCGGCGGCCGAGGTGGCGGGCGACGCGGCCACCGCCGACGCCGTGCGGGCGCTCATCACCGAGGAGTGCGGTCGTGCCCCCCACGAGGTGCGCCTGGTGAGCACGCCCGAGGGGGTGGTGGCATACGTGACCCTGGCGCTGGGGTCGGCCACGCTGGGACAGGCGCATGACACCGGCGGGCGCGTGCGCCGCCGCATCCGCGACGCCGTGCCCGGCGTGGTGGATGCCTTCGTGCAGTCGCGCCCCTAGTCAGGCGGGGCCGGCGGGCCGGGGCCCGTCCCCGGCGCGGACCACAGCCATCCGCCGTGGTCACGCAGCCACGCGGACTCGGCGCGGTGGGCGGGGCGCACCGCATCCACCAGCGCCCAGAAGCGCGCGGAGTGGTCCAGGTGCACCAGGTGCGCCAGTTCATGCACCACCACGTACTCGGCCACCCGTGCCGGGGCCATGAGCAGCCGCCAGCTGAACGACACCGACCCGCGTGCCGAGCACGACCCCCAGCGGGTGCGCGGGTCGCGGATGGAGATGGCGTTCGGGCGCGCCCCCACCGCCGGTGCCACGGCATCGCAGGCCTGCGCGAACCAGTCACGTGCGGCCCGCCGGTAGGCGCGCTCCACCAGCGGGCGCACGTGGTCGGGCGACGGCGCGGCCACCATCAGTCGCCCCTCCTCGGGGCGGAAGACCGCCGACGGCCGCCCGGCCGTGCGCACGCCCAACTCCACCTCTCCATCCAGGAACGGCAGCGCCATGCCGTCCTCCAGCAGCACGGGGGCTGCCGGGTGCAGCAGCTCCCGGTGGCGCAGCAGCCAGCGCTCCTTGGATGCCACCGCGCGCTGCACCTCGGCCTCGGGCACGCGCGTGGGCGCCGACACCCTGAGCCCCTCCGGGGTGAGGGTCATGCGCACGTGGCGCGAGCGCGGATTGCGCACCAGCGTGTAGGGAACCGCGCGGCCTGCCAGCATCACCTCGGGCATGCACCGATGGTGTCGCAACCGCCGGACGGAAGGGCTGCATGCCGGTCCTGTGCCGCCTGCTATTGTGCCCCGGCTTCACGAAGCACCAGTCCACCGGGCGCACCGCGCCCCGATCTGCAGGAGGGGCTCGCCTGACGACGCCCGTAGCGCGTGCCACCTAGGCGCGGACCAGACACCCGGCCTCCCGCCGGCCCGTCCACCCGGATCAACGACGCCATCCGCGTCGAGAAGATCCGGCTCATCGACGAGACCGGCGAGAACCGTGGGGAGATGCGCACCGAGGAGGCCCTCGACCACGCCGCGCGGCTCAACCTCGACCTGGTCGAGGTGGCGCCCGAGGCACGGCCGCCCGTATGCCGCATCATGGATTACGGCAAGTGGCGCTACGAGCAGGAGCAGAAGGCAAAGCAGGCGCGCAAGCACCAGAGCACGATCACCATCAAGGAGATCAAGTTCCGGCCCAAGATCGACCCGCATGACTACGAGACCAAGAAGGGCCACGTCCTCCGGTTCCTCAAGAACAAGGACAAGGTGAAGGTCACGATCATGTTCAGGGGCCGCGAGCTCATGCACCCGGAGCGCGGGGAGGCCATCCTCCTCCAGCTCGCCGAGGAGGTGCAGGACCTCGCACTGATCGAGAGCCGGCCCAACCTGGATGGCCGCAACATGATCATGATGCTCGCGCCGCTGAAGGATGCCCCGCCCAAGAAGGACACGGCACAGCCGGACGAGCCCTCCTAGGAAGCACGGAACACCACACATGCCAAAGATGAAGACCAACAAGTCGGCCTCCAAGCGCTTCCGCGTAACGCGGAAGGGCAAGGTCATGTACGTGCACTCGGGGCTGCGGCACAACCTCGAGCACAAGTCCGCCAAGCTCAAGCGCTCGAGCGCGCGACCCGCGTCGATCGCCGAGGTCGACCGTCCGGAGATCCTCCGGCTGCTGGGGAGGCGCTAGTCCATGGCACGTGTCAAGCGTTCCGTCAACGCCCGCAAGAAGCGGCGCAAGGTCCTGGCCCAGGCCAAGGGCTACTGGGGCACCAAGCACACCTCGTACCGGCGCGCCAAGGAGCAGGTGCAGCGCTCGGGCAACTACGCCTACCGTGACCGCCGGGCCCGCAAGCGCGACTTCCGTCGCCTGTGGATCGCCCGCATCAACGCGGCGGCCCGCCTGAACGGCCTCACCTACGCGGAGTTCATGCACGGCCTGTCGCTGGCCGGGGTGGAGATGGACCGCAAGATCCTGGCCGACCTCGCGGTGAACGAGCCGGAGCACTTCGCCGCCCTGTGCGCGCGGGCCGCAGACGCCCGCGCGGCCGCCTGACCCAAGGCACCGGGCCCGCGACACCAGAGGCACGCGGCGGGGGCGGCCCGGGGCCCCTCCGCCGGGTGACCTCCCATCGCAACCCTGCGCTGCAGCACGTGCGCAGGCTGCAGCAGAAGCGCACGCGTCGCGAGGAGCGACTGCTGGTGGCCGAGGGCGAGGACGTGGTGCAGTCGGCCCTCGACCGCGGCATCGCGCCCGTGATGCTGCTGGTGGACGAGGAGCGCACGCCCGCGGACGACCCCCGCGTGGTGGCCACGACGGGCCTGGCCGAGCGCTATGCGCTGTCCACGCGCCTGATGGGCGGGGTGAGCACCCTGGCGCAGCCCCCGCGAATCATCGGGGTGTTCGCCCAGCCGGGGCCGCACCACTTCCGCACCGTGGCCATGCCCCCTGCGCTGGGGGTGTACCTGGCCGGCGTGGCCGATCCGGGCAACGTGGGCACGCTCATCCGCACCTGCGCCGCGCTGGGTGCTGATTGGCTGGCGCTTGGCCCCGGATCGGCCGACGCCGCCCATCCGCGCGCGGTGCGCGCGGCCATGGGCGCCACCTTCGCCCTGCCGGTGCTGGAGGGCGTGTCGCCCGCCGACCTGGCCACGCGCCAGGGGTTCCGCGTGGTGGCGGCCGTGGCGCACGGCGGCGCCGCGCCCTGGGACGTCGACCTCACCGTGCCCACCGTGCTGGCGCTGGGGGCCGAGCGCGCGGGGCTCGACCCCGTGATGGACGCCCTGCGCGAGTCGCTGGAGGTGGTGGAGGTCACCATTCCGCAGGGGGAGGGCGCGGAGTCGCTCAACGTGGCCGCCGCGGGTGCTGCCCTGCTCGCCGAGCGGGTGCGGCAGTCCTCTAGGATGCCGCGGTCATGAGCGGGATCCCCGACCTCACCGCGCTGGCCGACGAGGCCGTCGCCCAGATCTCCTCCGCATCCGACCTGGATGCGCTGGAGGCCGCGCGCGTGAAGTACCTGGGGCGCAAGGCGCCGCTCACCGAGCTGCTGGGCTCCATCGGCACGCTGCCGCCCGAGGAGCGGGGCCGCGTGGGCAAGGACGGCAACGCCGCGCGCAAGGCCATCGAGGCCGCGCTGGATGCCCGTCGCGAGGGGCTGGAGGCCGACGCCATGGGCGCCGCGCTGGAGGCCGACACCGCCGACGTCACGCTGCCCGGCAACGCCTTCCCGCTGGGGGCGCTTCACCCCATCACCCAGGTGCGCCTGGAGGTGGAGGAGATCTTCCTCGGGATGGGCTACTCGGTGGCCGACGGCCCCGAGGTGGAGACCGGCTACAACAACTTCACGGCCCTCAACACGCCCGATGGCCACCCCGCGCGCTCCGAGAGCGACACCTTCTTCATCGGGGGCGGCGACGACGTGCTGCTGCGCACCCAGACCTCGCCGGTGCAGATCCGCACCATGCAGCAGGGCCCGCCGCCGGTGTACGTGATCGCCCCCGGCACCGTGTACCGCCGCGACGACGTGGACGCCACCCACAGCCCCATGTTCCACCAGGTGGAGGGGCTGGCCGTGGACGAGGGGCTCAGCTTCGCGCACCTCAAGGGCACCATCGAGTACTTCCTCACCCGCCTGCTGGGCGACCGCGACGTGCGCGTGATCCCGCACTTCTTCCCGTTCACCGAGCCGTCGGTGGACGTGAGCGTGTCGTGGACCGACCGGCACGGGCGCACCGACTGGCTGGAGGTGGCAGGCGCCGGCATGGTGGATCCCAACGTGTTCGCCGCCGTGGGCTACGACCCCGAGCGCTGGACGGGCTTCGCGTTCGGGTTCGGCCTGGACCGCATCGCCATGATCCGCCACCAGATCAGCGACATCCGCCTGCTGTACGAGGGCGACCTGCGCTTCCTGGAGCAGTTCTCGTGAAGCTGCCCCTGGAATGGCTGCGCGAGCACGTGGCCACCGACCTGGATGACGCCGCCCTGGCCGACAGGCTCACCGCCACGGGCACCGCCGTGGAGCGCATCGTCACGCGCGGCATCCCCGTGACCGATGCCAACCGGCAGGCGTTCCGCGTGGGCAAGGTGCTCACGGCCGACCAGCACCCCGATGCCGACCGCCTGCGCGTGCTCAGCGTGGACACCGGGGACGACGTCCCGCGGCAGATCGTGTGCGGCGCGCCCAACGTGGCCGCGGGCCAGACCGTTGCCGTGGCACTGCCCGGCGCGGTGATGCCCGGTGGCCAGAAGCTGGGCAAGGCCAAGCTGCGCGGGGTGGAGAGCCTGGGGATGGTGCTGAGCGAGAGCGAGCTGGAGTTGGCCGAGAGCTCCGAGGGCATCATGGTGCTGGACGATCACCTGGCCGCGGGCGCATCGGTGCTCGATGTGCTGCCGCCGCCGGGCACGATCCTCGAGCTTGAGCTCACCCCCAACAGGGGCGACTGCCAGGGCATCTACGGCATCGCGCGCGAGGTGCACGCCATCACCGGCGCGGTGCTGCACGAGCTTGACCATTCGCTTCCGCCCGAGGACGGCGCCGGCCAGGTGGGCGACTACGTCTCGCTGCGCGTGGAGGCCCCCGATCTCTGCCCGCGCTACATGGCCCGGGTGCTGCTGGACGTGAAGGTGGGCCCCTCACCCGATTGGATGGTGCGCCGCCTGGAGGCCGCGGGGATGCGCAGCATCAACAACGTGGTGGACATCACCAACTACGTGATGCTGCTCACCGCCCAGCCGCTCCACGCATTCGACC
>JADHKZ010000084.1 GCA_016780995.1 Thermoleophilia bacterium
GGTGGCCTTGGCGGGGGCAGCCTTGTTGGCCGCAGGCTTCGCAGCCGCCTTGGCCGCGGCCTTCTTCGCGGTGGTGGCCTTGGCGGGGGCAGCCTTCTTGGCCGCGGGCTTCGCAGCCGCCTTGGCTGCAGGCTTCTTGGCTGCAGGCTTCTTGGCTGCAGGCTTCTTGGCTGCAGGCTTCGCAGCCGCCTTGGCCGGGGCCTTCTTCGCGGTGGTGGCCTTGGCCGGGGCAGCCTTCTTGGCTGCCGGCTTGGCAGCCGCCTTGGCCGCGGGCTTCGCAGCCGCCTTGGCCGCAGGCTTCGCAGCCGTCTTCCTGGCCGCGGGCTTGGCCGCAGTCTTCTTCGCGGGCGCAGTCTTCTTCGCTGCAGGCTTCGCGGCCGATGCGGGCTCCTTGGCGGCGGCCTTCTCCATGGCCGCCTTGGCCATTGCCTGCACAGACTGCGGCGTGGACGACAGCGGCGGACGCACCGTGGCGCGCATGGACGACCGCGACTGCTGCGCAGCGGCGGCGCGGGCGGCGGCCGCGGCCTTGGGGTCGGCCTTGGGCGGCGGCTTGGGCGCGATGCGCTTGCCGGTGGGCTTGTGCTTGATGACCAGCTTGCCGGTGAGGGCGTCATCGATGAGCTGGTTGGCGGCCTCGTCGTCGAGCTTGCGGGCGTACATGAGCTCGCTCACCAGCACGCGACGCGCGCGCTCCAGCATCTGCATCTCGCCGGGCGAGAGCCGGGCATCCTGCGCCCTGCGCTCGAGGTTGCGCACCACCTCGGCCAGCTCCAGGATGTCGCCGCTGCGCAGTTTCTCCTGGTTGCGCTTGAACCGCTGGTTCCACTGCGCGGGCATCTCGCTGCCGTCGGCGGCCAGCACGGCCAGCACCTCGTTGACGGCGCGCTCGTTGATGACCGGGCGCAGGCCGGCGTCCTCGGCGTTCTCGCACGGCACCATCACGGTCATCTGCGGCTGCAGGATCTCGATCGTCAGGTACTCACGGCGCTCGCCGCGGATCTCATGAAACTCCTTGGCCAGCACAGTCCCCGCGCCATGGTGCGGGTAGACGACCTTGTCCCCAACCTCGAACATTCACTCTCCTCGTGCCATCTGATCACGCCACCGGGCGGCGGGCGCCTGCAGCGGGCGCCCCGGCCGGTCCCCGGCGGGATCCGGATTCGGCGTGCATTCGCCTACATGGTACCGCGCGGGCGGGCGACTCCCCTTACGCCCCCGCTACCAGTTGGCCGGCCAGCGCTCCAGCACCTCGCTGTGACGCCGGGCGCGCTCGCGGCGCGCCTGCTCGGCGGGGTCGTCCGCGCTCTCCTTGGCCCGGCGCAGCGCCTCGATCATCTCGTGGCGGCGCTGCTCCTTGTCCTTGGCGTCCTGGGCGGCCTTGCGCTTGGCCCGGGCCAGGGTGCTGTCGTGGTGTGCTCCGAACACGGCCGTGGAGGATAGCGCCACATCCCCCGGAGGCTCAGGAGATCAGGCCCGCCGATGCCAGGGCGAGGACGACTATCCCCAGCGCGACGCGGTACCACACGAACACCCACAGCGAGTGCCGCGCCAGCCACTTGAGCAGGAAGGCGATGGCCGCGTAGCCCACGATGAACGACGCGATGGTGGCGATGATGATGGGCCCCAGTCCCACGCCGCCGCCCGTGGAGCCCAGCTCGCCGTACAGGCCGTAGACCCCTGACAGCACGATGGCCGGGATGGAGAGCAGGAACGAGAAGCGCGCGGCAGCCTCGCGGTTGAGGCCCATCAGGAGGCCTGCCGAGATGGTGGCGCCCGAACGCGACACGCCGGGGATGAGCGCCAGGGCCTGGGCCAGCCCCACGGCGATGGCGTCGCTACGACCGACCGACTCCACCACGCGCGTCTTGCGGCTGGCCCAGTCGATGAGGCCCAGGATGATCCCGAACACGATCAGCGTGGTGCCCACCACGTACAGGCTGCGCGCCGCGGTCTCGATCTGGTTCCGGAAGATGAACCCGAAGATGACGATGGGGATGGTGCCGATCACCAGGTACCAGCCCATGCGCGCGTTGAGGTCGGACCGCAACGCCGGCGTGGTCCACGAGCGCACCCAGGTGACCACGATGCGCACCAGGTCGCGCCAGAAGTACAGGATGACCGCCAGCATGGTGCCCAGCTGGATGATGGCCGTGAACAGCGCGCCCGGGTCCTCCCAGCCGAAGAAGGCCGGCGCCAGGAGCAGGTGGCCGGAGCTTGAGATGGGGAGGAACTCGGTGAGCCCCTGGATGATCCCGTAGACGACTGCCTCGTACCACGTCACGGGCGGGCACCCTACCGGGGCCCCCGGCCTGCGGGCGGGTTACTTCTTTTCGGGTCGGGCCAGCAGGATATCGCAGGGCGCATGCCGCGCCAGGTGCAGCGCGAAGCTGCCCAGGAGCAGCCGCTCCACCCGGCCCCGCTCGGCGCCGGCCACCAGCAGGTCCACGTCGTTGGCGCCTGCCCATTCGCACACGGCGTCGGGCGGGTGGCCCTCCAGCACCTGCGGCTCCGCGCCGGGGATGCCCTCCACCATCTCCTTCAGCCACACGAGTGCGGCGTCCTGCATCACCTGGGGGTCGGGCAGGAACACCCCGCCCTCGCCCATGTACGGCGGGGGCAGAGGGATGCTGGTCACATGCAGCACCGACAGGCGCGCGCCGGACAGCGACGCCATGCGCCAGGCCTCGTCCAGCGCCTTGCGCGATCCCGGGCTGTCCTCCACTGCAACGGCCACATGACGGTAGGTCTCCATGCGGTCATCGTAGGCGGCGGCGGTAGCATCGCGCCATGTCGGGGTCGCCGGATATCGCCGGGCGCTACGCGGGTCTCATCCTCGACCTGGACGGCTGCCTGTGGGTGGGGGCGCAGGCGGTGCCCGGCGCGCCCGAGGCCGTGGACCGCTGGCGGGCATCGGGCAAGCCCCTGGTGTTCCTCACCAACGACCCCAGCGCGGCTCCCGAGGACGTGGTGCAGCGGCTGTGGGGCCATGGCGTGAGGGGGGCAGCGCACGAGGTGGTGACCTCCGGCGTGGTGATGCAGGAGTACCTGTCGGAGCGGTTCGCCGGCGGGGTGGCCGTGGTGGTGGGCAGTCACGCCATGGTGCGCCACGTGCAGGCGGCGCGGCTCAAGGTGGTGTCGCGCGAATCGCCCGTGCCCGATGCCGACGTGGTCGTGCTGGCCGGCCACGCCGACCTGTCGTACCGCGAGCTCACATGGGCGGTGCGGGCCGCGGTGGGGGGCGCACCGGTCATCGCCACCGGGCGTGACCGCCTGGTGCCCGGCGAGAACGGCGTGCGGCCGGGCACGGGTGCCGTGGTGGCCTACGTGGAGTACGCGGCGGGGGTGGAGGCCGTGGCCGTGGGCAAGCCGGGGCCCGATGCCTGGCGCATCGCCCGGGAGCGGCTGGGGGTGGACGGCCCGGTGCTGGCGGTGGGCGACCGGCTGGATTCCGACGTGGGTGGCGCCGTGGCCGCGGGGCTGGACGCCGCGTTGGTGCTGACGGGGGTCACCTCACGCGCCGAGGCCGATGCCTGGCGCGGCGCGAGGCCCGTGGCGGTGGCCGACCATCTGGGCGCGCTGCTGGACGGCGCCTAGGCCTGCAACAGCAGCAGGGAGGCCGCCATCACGAACATGCCGGCGATTGCGCCGTTGGCGGCCAGCATGGGGCGGCCGTGTTGCCGAGCGGCGGGGATGAGCTCGTGCAGCGAGATGAACACCATCACCCCGGCCACGGCCGCGAACACCACGCCGAACACGGCATCGGTGATGAACGGGGCCAGGATGGCGTAGCCCAGGATGGCGCCCGCGGGCTCGGCCAGGCCGGCGGCCACCGACAGCGCCATGGCCTTGCGCCTGCTTCCTGTGCCCTCGTGCACCGGCGCGGCGATGGCGATGCCCTCGGGGATGTTGTGGATGGCGATGGCCACCGCCACGGCCAGGCCCACGGCCGGGTCCTCCAGCAGCACCAGGAACGTGGCGAGCCCCTCGGGGAAGTTGTGCAGGGCCACCACCAGGGCGATCAGCAGCCCCATGCGCCGCAGGCGGTCGCGCGATGACCCCCCGGCGCGGTTGGCATGGGCCTGCCCCCGGCGCTGAAGGCCAGCGCCACCGCCAGGAACGCGCGGTTGCCCCGGCGGGTGGAGATGGCGATGAGCCCGCCCACGGCCGTGGCCAGGCCGGCGAGCAGCGTGATGAGGAATGCCACGAGGATGGGCGCCATCGCGGCGACGGTATCACCGCGTGGGCGGCCGGCCGGCGCTAGGGAGGGGAGGATCCCTCGCGCAGCACGCGCCGGGCCACCTTCCCCGATGCCAGGCGCGGTAGCTCATCGCGCCACTCGATCACCGATGGCGCGGCGTAGGCGCCGAGGGCGTGGGCCACGGCCTGGCGGATCTCGTGCTCGGCCGGGCCCGTGTCCACCCCGTCACGGGGCACCACCACCGCCACCACGCGCATCAGGCCGGCATCATCGGCGCGTCCCACCACGGCCACATCGGCCACGGCGGGGTGCTCGTGGATGACCCCCTCCACCTGCACGGGGCTCACGAACTTTGCGTCCACCTTGAACAGGTCGTCCGAGCGGCCCACGTGGCGGAACACGCCGTCCTCCTCCACCAGCATGTCGCTCATGCGCACCCACTCGCCGTGGAGGAGGTCGCGGGTCAGGTCGGTACGGCGCCAGTAGCCGGACGTGTTGCTGTCGGAGCGGATCCACAGCTGGCCGGGCGTGCCGGGCGCCACCGGGAGCCCGTCCTCGTCGCGCAGCGACACCTCCGCGCCTGGCACGGGGCGCCCCAGGCGGCCCGGCAGGTGGTCGCCCGGGCGGGTGGACAGCACGATGTTGGATGCCTCGGAGCACCCGAAGCCCTCAAGTACCTCCAGGCCCGGGACCACCTCTCGCAGGCGCGACAGCACGGGGCCCGGCAGGGAGTCCCCGGACGACACGCCCAGGCGCACCGATGAGATGGCCTCGCGCTGGTCGGGGTGGCGGTGCAGGAACTCGGCCAGCTGCGCCCAGAAGGTGGGCACGCCCGACAGCAGGGTCACGCCGTGGTCGGCGCAGGCGTGGAGGACGGTGCGCACGTTGGGCTTGGCGCGCGTGTGCACCAGGTGCGCGCCGCGGCCCAGTGGGCGGAAGAACCCGTTGCCGAAGCCCAGCGAGGTGTAGCCACGCGACACCGCATGGCAGGTGTCGCCGGGGCCCAGTGCCAGCACCTGCGCGGAGTAGCCGTCCACCGACGCCCGCATGTCGCGGTGCGCATGCATGGCGCCCTTGGGCCGTCCGGTGGAGCCCGACGAGTACACGATGTAGGCCAGGTCGTCCGGATGCACCGGGGTGATCGGGGCCGGGCGCGCCCCGTGCAGGGCCCCAGGGTGGAGTACGCGCCAGGGCCCACCCGGCACGGGCTCGTCGGCCACCACGTGGGTGACGGCGGCGTCGGCCAGCACCGACGCCAGCAGGTCGGGGTCCATGGCGGGGTCCAGCGGGATGGCCACGCCGCCGGCCGCCGCGATGCCCAGCACCGCCTGCACCCACTGCCGGCCGTCGCGGTTCACCACTGCCACGTGCTGGCCGGGCCGCAGCCCGGCGGCCCTCAGCGCGCCTGCCGCGCGGCGCAGCGCATCAGAGAGCTCGTCGAAGGTCCAGGTGCCGTCCTCGTCGCTCAGGGCGGGATCCCCGCCCCGCCCGTCGCGCCGATGCTGCTCCACCAGAAGATCGACGAGGTTGTGCCCCGCGGAGGTGACTGTCCCCGCCCTGAAACGGTGACTGTCCCCGCCCCGAAACGGTGACTGTCCCCGCCCCGAAACGGTGACTGTCACGCCGGGGGTGATCACCTCTGCGAGTGCGTCGATGGCCTCGGGGGGCACGCGGTTGGGCAGCACCAGCACGGCGTCGGTGGCGCCGGCATCCGCGAAGCGGGCGAGTTGCGCCGCGATTTCCTCGGGCGGGGCCGCCAGGCCGCGCGACGGCAGCCACTTCAGGTACGACCGGGGCGTGTTGCCCAGGGCCTCGGCCTCGGGCGCGATCCACTCCAGCGCTTCGTCGGGGTGCCGCACCGGGAGGGCATAGATGTACACCGCCACGCGCAGCGGGTCGGTGATGCCGGCGTCGCTCCGCGCCGCCTGCGCGATGGCGATGCGCGCGCGCAGGTCGTCGGGCTCGAGGAACGCGGCGAAGATGCCGTCGCCCCGTGCGCCCGCCACATGCAGCAGGCGCTTCTTGTGCGCCGCGATGAGGATGGGTGGCCGGGGTGAGGAGATGACCGGCGGGTTGCACGGGGCGTCCTGCAGCGCGCCATCGAGCGTGGCGCCATCGGGCGACGCCCACATGGCCTCGATCACCTCGAGTGCCCGCAGCAGCCCGGCCGTGCGCTCGCGCGGCTCGGGGAACGGGTATCCGTAGGCGCGGTGCTCGCCCTCGTCGGAGCCGGTGCCGATGCCCAGCAGCAGGCGCCCGGCCGAGATCACGTCGATCACCGACGCCATCTTGGCCGCCAGCTGCGCGGGCCGGTACGACGCCGACATCACCGCGGTGCCCAGTTCCATGCGGTCGGTCACCGCCGCCACCGCGGCCAGCCCGGTGAACACGTCGAAGGCGTCGTCGCGGTGCAGGCGCCCCGGCGTCCACAGGTGGTCGTTCAGCCAGGCCGACGCGAAGCCCAGCGACTCCGCGCGGATGGCGGCGTCACGGAGATCGGGCCAGGTGCTGGCGTACTGCGGGAGCCGGACCCCGACCCTGAGGCCGGGCCCATCGGCGGGGGTCATCCCCCGAGGACCAGGACCACGTCGACGTCCGGCTGCACCGCGATGGCGGCGGACTCGATGCCGCTGCCAGCGGTGAGCGGCTCCTCGGTCTGCGCGCCCAGGTCGGCCGCCACCTGCTTCGCGGCCGCGTCCTCACCGGTGCGGTAGTAGGCGACGGTGGTGGCCTGCGTCTCGGGTGCATCACCCACGCCAACCGTGGTGTACCCGATGGACTCCGCCTGCGACTGGGTCTTGGCCGCCAGCCCGCTGGTGGTGGTTCCGTTGAGGATGACGAGGTTGATCTGGTCACGCGCCACCGAACCG
>JADHKZ010000085.1 GCA_016780995.1 Thermoleophilia bacterium
AACGTTAGGCCCGTGCCCCACGCGAGGCCCAAGGACGCCAGTCGGCACCCCGGGGCCTCGCGTGGGGCACGGGCCTGCCCGCCGGTCAGCTGCCGACGGTCTCCTTGTACAGACGGCGCAGCACGGTGGGCAGGATGCCGCCGTTGCGCAGGTAGTTCATCTCGTTGGGGCCGTCGATGCGGCTCTGCACCTGGAACTGGCGGCCGTCACCCAGTTGCACGGTGAGGATGGCCCGCGGCTCCATGTCGGCGAGGCCCGTGATGGTGAAGGTCTCGTGCCCGGACAGCCCCAGGCTCTCGGCCGACTCGCCCTCGAGGAACTGCAGGGGCAGCACGCCCATGCCGACGAGGTTGCCGCGGTGGATGCGCTCGAACGACTGCGCGATTACCGCGCGCACGCCCAGCAGCGCCGTGCCCTTGGCGGCCCAGTCGCGGCTGGAGCCCGAGCCGTACTCCTTGCCCGCCAGCACGACAAGCGGCACGCCGTCGGCCTGGTAGCGCATGGAGGCGTCGTAGATGGGGATGATGTCCCCGGTGGTGACGTGCTCGGTCCAGTTGCCCTCCTTGCCACCTGCCAGCGCGTTGCGCAGGCGGATGTTGCCGAAGGTGCCCCGCATCATCACCTCGTGGTTGCCGCGACGGCTGCCGAACGAGTTGAAGTCGCGCGGCTCCACGCCCTTGCTGATGAGGTACTCGCCGGCGGGTGAGTTGACCGGGATCACGCCGGCGGGCGAGATGTGGTCGGTGGTGACCGAGTCGCCCAGCACCGCCAGGGCGCGGGCGTGCTCGATGTCGGTCACGCCCGGCGCCTCGGGGGTGAGCCCGTCGAAGAACGGCGGCAGTTGCACGTAGGTGCTCTCGGAGTCCCAGGCATAGGTGTCGCCGGCCGGCACCGGGATGGCCTGCCAGCGCGCATCGCCGTCGAACACCGACGCGTAGTACTCCTTGAACAGGTCGGCGTCGATGGTGGTCTCCACCACCTCGCGCACCTCGTCAGCCGACGGCCAGATGTCGGCCAGCATCACCGGCTGCCCATCCGACCCGGTGCCGATGGGCTCGGTTGTGAGGTCGATGTCCACACGGCCGGCGAGGGCGAAGGCCACCACCAGCGGCGGCGAGGCCAGGAAGGCCGCCTTCACGTGGGGGCTCACGCGGCCCTCGAAGTTGCGATTGCCCGACAGCACCGCGGCAACCACGAGGCCGTTGTCCTCGATGGCCTTGGTCACCGGCTCGTCGAGCGGGCCGGAGTTGCCGATGCAGGTGGTGCAGCCGTACCCGACCAGGTTGAACTTGATCTGGTCGAGGTAATCCATGAGCCCCGACTTCTCCATGTAGCCGGTGACCACCTGGGATCCGGGGGCGAACGAGGTCTTCACGGTCGGGTCGACCGTGAGGCCCTTCTCCACCGCGCGCTTGGCCACCAGGCCGGCGCCCACCATCACGTAGGGGTTCGATGTGTTGGTGCACGAGGTGATGGCCGCGATCGCCACCGATGCGGGGCCGAACTCGGTGACCTCCCCGTCGATCTCCACCGGCATGGTGTCGTAGTGGCGGCCGCCCCCGTTCTGGTGCATGCCCTCGGGGTACTCCTCCATGAACCGGTTGCCCACCTGCGGCAGCACCACGCGGTCCTGCGGCCGGCGCGGGCCGGACAGCGAGGGCACCACATCCCCCAGGTCCAGCTCGAGGTTCTCGTCGTACTGGGGGTCGGGGTCGCCGTCTTGGCGGAACATGCCCTGCTCGCGGTAGTAGGCCTCCACCAGCGGCACCAGGTGGCCGCGGTTGGTGGTCTCCAGATAGCGCAGCGCCTCGGCGTCCACGGGGAAGATGCCGGTGGTGGCGCCGTACTCGGGGCCCATGTTGGCGATGGTGGCGCGGTCGGCCAGCGTGATGTTGGACAGGCCGTCGCCGTAGTACTCGACGAACTTGCCCACCACGCCGTGGGCGCGGAGCATCTCGGTGAGGGTGAGCACCAGGTCGGTGGCGGTGGCGCCCGGCTGGAGCTGGCCCGTGAGCTTGACGCCCACTACCACCGGCCACGGCAGGTTGATGGGCTGGCCCAGCAGGTTGGCCTCGGCCTCGATGCCGCCCACGCCGAAGCCCAGGATGCCGATGCCGCTGATCATGGTGGTGTGCGAGTCGGTGCCCACCAGCGAGTCGGGGTAGGCCCGCAGCTCGCCGTCCACCTCGCGCGTGGCCACCACGCTGGCCAGGTACTCCAGGTTGACCTGGTGCACGATGCCCGTGCCGGGCGGCACGGCGCGGAAGTCCTTGAAGGCCTGCTGTGCCCAGCGAAGCAGCGCGTAGCGCTCGGCGTTGCGCTCGTACTCCTTGGCCACGTTGTCCTCGAACGAGTGGTCGGTGCCGAAGAAGTCCACCTGCACCGAGTGGTCGATGACCAGGTCGGCGGGCACCAGCGGGTTGATGCGCGAGGGGTCGGCACCCAGGTCGCGCATGGCGTCGCGCATGGCGGCGAGGTCCACCACGCAGGGCACGCCGGTGAAGTCCTGCATCACCACGCGGGCGGGGAGCAGGGGGACCTCGCGGGCCACGCCCGAGTTGGGCGTCCAGTCGGCCAGCGCCGTGACGTCGTCCTCGCCCACGAACTCGCCGCCGGCGTTGCGCAGCACGTTCTCGATGAGGATCTTCACCACGAACGGCGTGCGCGACAGGTCGCGTCCCAGCGCGCCCAGGCGCCAGATGGCGTAGTCGGTGCCGCCGGCCGACAGGGTGGCGCGTGCGTTGAACGGGTCGGGTGATGCGCTCACTGAGGCTCCTCGTGCGAGATCTCGTTCAGGTACTCCCCGCGCGTCCGCGGGACGACGGCGGAGGGTACACCGGGAAGGGCGGCGGGGTGCCTTACCGAACTCCTTCCGGGACGACATTCCCTTCCCGAGGTGACTCCCGCATAAGGACCCCACGCATTGCCGCGGCCGTGGCCGGACTGGCAACCATCTCGCTCGTGGCCGCCGGCTGCAGCTTCGGCGGCACCGAGACGGTCACAGTCACGACCCCCACCACGCCCACCACCGATACCACGGCCACCACGGCCACCACCACGGCCACCACCACGGCCACCACCACGGGCACCACCACCACGGCGAAGCCGGCCGACAACCCGGCGGTGCGGGCCAATAAGGAAGTGCAGCAGGACCTGACCGACCTGGGCTTCTACTCGGGCCCCATCAATGGCCGGTACGGCCCCGTCACCACCGCAGCGGTCCGGCGCTTCCAGGCCCGGGCGGGCCTGCCGGCGGACGGCATCGCCGGCCCGCAGACCATGGCCGCAATCAACCTGGCGCTGGGCAACGACTCCACCGACGCGGTGGAGTTGCTGCAGACCACGCTCAAGGGCCTCTGCTACTACGGCGGCAACGTGGACGGCATCTTCGGTTCGGGCACCGAGACCGCGCTCAAGGCATTCCAGCGCGCCGAGGGGCTCACGGCCGACGGCCGCTACGGCCCGCGCACCGCGGCGGCGCTGGCCGCGGCGTGGCCGGACCGCCCGTCGTCATGCTCGGGCAAGAACCCCAGCGGCGGCGGATCGGCCACGGGTGACACCATCACCATCGGCAGCCCCAAGCTGTCGCGCACGTTCGACCTGTCGTCATGCACCGTGGTGGGCCGTGGCATCGAGGCCACCGGCTCGTCGCTGGGCGGCTATGAGATCGGCTTCGACAGCCCCAACGGGCCCGGCGGCACCATCGGCGTGGACAGCGCCGACCTGGTGCTGGATGGCACGGTGCGCACCATCACCATCTCGGTGAACGGCCAGTTCCGCGCCGCCGGCACCTGGCAGGGCGGGGGCGCCTGGACCGCGGTGGGCACCTGCAGCGACTGATCACGGGCCTGCGCCGCGGCGGGGTCGATCCCGCCGCGGCGCCGCGCCTGCCTATGCCGGGGTGGTGAGCCGGCGGTACTTGATGCGGTGCGGGGTGTCGGCGTCCCCGCCCATGCGCATGCGCCGGTTCTCCTCGTACTCCGAGTAGGAGCCCTCGAACCACACCACGTTGCTGTCGCCCTCGAAGGCCAGGATGTGCGTGGCCGCGCGGTCCAGGAACCAGCGATCGTGGGTGATGATGACCGCGCAGCCCGAGAAGGTCTCGAGCGCGGTCTCGAGCGCCCGCAGGGTGTCGACGTCGAGGTCGTTGGTGGGCTCGTCCAGCAGCAGCAGGTTGCCGCCGCCCGACAACATCTTGGCCATGTGCACGCGGTTGCGCTCGCCGCCCGACAGCTGGCCCACCGGCTTCTGCTGGTCGGACCCGCGGAAGTTGAACGCCGCGGTGTAGGCGCGGGCCTGCACCTCATTGCCCCCGCCCAGGTCGATCACGTCGCGACCGTTGCTGATCTCGTCGTACACCGTCTTCTTGGAGTCGAGCGCGTCGCGGCTCTGGTCCACGTAGGCCATGCGCACGGTCTCGCCCACGTCCAGTGAGCCGCCGTCGGGCTGCTCCTGCCCCGTGATCATGCGGAACAGGGTGGTCTTGCCGGCGCCGTTGGGGCCGATGATCCCCACGATGCCGCCCGGGGGCAGCGAGAACGACAGGTCGTCGAACAGCAGCTTGTCGCCGAAGGCCTTGGAGAGGCCCTTCGCCTCCACCACCTTGTCGCCCAGGCGCGGCGCAAGCGGGATGCGGATGTCGGCAGCCCCGCCGCGCTTCTGCACGTCGGCCTCCTCGGCCACCAGCTGCTCGTAGTTGGCCACGCGGGCCTTGCTCTTGGCCTGGCGCCCCTTGGGGTTGGTGCGCACCCACTCCAGCTCGCGGGCGATGGCCTTCTGGCGCTTGCTGGCCTGCTTCTCCTCCTGGGCGAGGCGCGTCTCCTTCTGCTCCAGCCACGAGGAGTAGTTGCCCTGCCACGGGATGCCGCGGCCGTTGTCGAGCTCCAGGATCCAGCCGGCCACGTTGTCGAGGAAGTACCGGTCGTGGGTGACGGCCACCACGGTGCCGGGGTACTCGTCCAGGAACCGCTCCAGCCAGGCCACCGACTCTGCGTCGAGGTGGTTGGTGGGCTCGTCCAGCAGCAGCATGTCGGGCGCCGACAGCAGCAGGCGGCACAGGGCCACGCGGCGCTTCTCGCCACCCGACAGGTTGGCCACGTCGGCGTCGCCCGGCGGCAGGCGCAGGGCATCCATGGCCACCTCCACCTGGCGGTCGAGGTCCCACGAATTGGTCCGCTCGATGGCGTCCTGCACGCGCTGGTAGTCCTCCAGCAGCGCCTCCATCTCGTCGGGCTCCATGGGCTCGCCCAGCTTGGCGCTCATCTCGTTGAACCGGTTGAGCAGGTCGCGGCGCTCGGCCACGCCCTCTTCCACGTTGCCGCGCACGTCCTTGGCCTCGTCCAGCCGCGGCTCCTGCGGCAGGTAGCCCACCTTCACGCCCTTGCCCGGCATGGCGTCGCCGTTGGAGGGGGTGACCTCCCCGGCCATGATCTTGAGCAGCGTGCTCTTGCCCGCGCCGTTGAGCCCCAGCACGCCGATCTTGGCGCCGGGCAGGAATGCCAGCGTGATGTCGTCCAGCACCACCTTGTCGGGTGGGTACGACATCCGCACCTTGTGCATCTGGTACACGAATTCGTTCTCGGCCATGTGCGTGATCCTAGAGGCGCGGCGCGGGTAACGGCGGGAGGGCAACCGGAGCCGGGGATCGCCATTTGCGGCCCCCGCAAATGGCCATACCGTTTCGCGACGTGCCCGCCCGCCGTTACCCGCGCCGCGCCTCTAGGCTGTGAGACATGGATGTGACAGAGGCTTCCTTTCAGACTGATGTCATCGAGCGGTCGCACGAGGTGCCCGTGGTGGTGGACTTCTGGGCCGCGTGGTGCGGGCCGTGCCGCCAGCTGGGGCCGCTCATCGAGGGCGCGGTGGGCACGCGCGAGCCCGACGTGGTGCTGGCCAAGGTGGACATCGACGCCAACCCCGGGCTGGCACAGCAGTTCCAGGTGATGAGCATCCCCGCCGTCAAGGCGTTCAAGGACGGCAAGGTGGTGGAGGAGTTCGTGGGCCTGGTGGCCCCGGCGCAGATGGAGGCGTTCCTGGACAAGCTGGTGCCCAGCAAGGTGGACATGCTGGTGGCCGAGGGCGACGAGGACAGCCTGCGCGAGGCCATCTTCCGCGATGCGGGTCGCACCGACGCCCGGATCGCGCTGGCGCACATGCTCATCGACCGCGGTGAGCGGGACGAGGCCGTGGAGGTGCTGCGGCCCGCCGAGCACGACACCGTGGCGTCGGGCCTGCTGGCGCGCGTGCGCCTGATGGGCAACGAGCTCCCCGACATCCAGGCCGGCATGGCCGCGCTGGACCGCGAGGATTGGCAGCAGGCCTTCGCCAGCCTGGTGGACGCCGCCGCCACCACCTCCGACCAGGCGCTGAAGGATGACCTGCGCAAGATGCTGATCGGGCAGTTCCGCGAGCTGGGCGACACCCACCCACTCGTGCCCGAGTACCGCAAGCGCCTGGCCAGGGCGTTCCGCTGATGGAGGTGCGCGCCTACCGCGACGCGGAGCCATTCACCACCACCGATGGGAGCACCATCCGGTCGCTGCTGGACCTCTCGGTGTCGCCGGTGGCCAACCACAGCATGGCCGAGGCGGCCCTGCCCCCGGGCGGGCAGACCGATCGCCACCACCACAAGGTGTCGGAGGAGATGTACTACCTGGTGGAGGGCGAGGCGCTCATGGAGATCGACGGCGAGGAACGGGCCGTGGCGGCCGGCGACGCCATCCTCATCCCCGTGGGGTCGTGGCACCAGATCACCAACACCGGCAGCGGCGAGATGCGCATGATCGTCACCTGCGCACCGCCCTGGACGGCCGAGGACACCTACTTCGACTGAGCCCCGCCGGGGCTAGGGAGTGGTGGGCTCCGGCGGCGGCGGGGCCGTGACCGGCGGGGTACCCGCGTCGGGCGCCTCCGCCCATGAGCGCAGGGCCGGTCGCACCACCAGGAACCAGGTGAGCACCGCCGAGATGGCCACCAGCACCAGGGCGAAGATGGCGGCCTCGGCGTAGTCGGCCAGTTCCGCGAATTGCCACACCTCGATCGCCAGGGTTGAGA
>JADHKZ010000011.1 GCA_016780995.1 Thermoleophilia bacterium
CGTGATGCCAGCTCGGCCGCCATGTCGCGTGCGCGCGCCAGGTGATCGTCCACGTGATTGAGCCGCAGCTCGGCGCGGTGGCGACGGCGCTTGGGACGCCCGGTGCCCGCCGCCTCATCGAGGATGGCCCGGAGGTCGGTGGGCTTGCTCTGACAGATGGCATCCACCTGCCCCTGGCGGATGATGGACAGCGACTGCGGGCCGAGCCCCCGGGTGGAGAGCGAGTCGAGCACGTCCACCAGGCGCACCGTGGAGCCACTGAGGCGGTACCCGGAGTCGCCGGCGCGCGTGAGCCTTCGCGACACGCCGAGCTCGGCCGGCCCCTCGCCCATGCCGCCCTCGAGGATGATGGCCACCTCGGCCATGCCCACCGGCTGGCGGCCGTCGCCACCTGAGAACAGCACGTCCTGCATGCCCGGAGCGCGCAGCTTGCCCGCGCGCTGCTCGCCGAGCGCCCAGGCGATGGCCTCGGAGATGTTGCTCTTGCCCGATCCGTTGGGGCCCACGATCACGTTGAGGCCCGGGCCGAACTCGAGGTCGACCGGGTCGGCGAACGACTTGAAGCCCTTGATGCGCACGCGCTTCAGCATGTGATCAGCCCTCCTGCCCCAGATGACGGAGCGCGGCAGCCGCGGCCTCCTGCTCGGCGGCCTGCTTGGAGCGGCCCGATCCGGTGCCAAGTTCGCGGTCCCCCTGCAGCACCCGCGCGTGGAACGTGCGGTCCTGGGGCGGGCCGTCGTGGCCGGTGATCTCGTACCGCACGGATGCGCCCGAGCGGCCCTGCACGTGCTCCTGCAGCGTGCTCTTGGAATCCATCATGCGGCTGGGGGCGGCATCGAGCGCCGATGCGAACGCCCCCAGCACCGCGCTGGTGGTGGCGCCTGCACCCGGCCCCAGCCATCCCGCACCGATGACCGACTCGGCCAGCGCCGCCTTGACGTTGCGACTGGCCGCCATGGCGGCCGCCTCATCGGCGCGCCCGCGGGGCGCCGCATCCACCATGGCCTGCGGAAGGCGGCAGGCCTCGGCCACCACGGCGCATGCCTCGCGCGAGACCACCTTCTGGCGCATGCGGGTGAGCTCGCCCTCGGTGCGGTCGGGGTGCCGCGTGTAGAGCGCGGTGGTCACGATGACGCCGAGGACCGCATCGCCCAGGAACTCGAGCCGCTCGTACGAACCGGACCTGCGGGGGGCCCACTCGCGATGCGTGAGGGCCTCCTGCCGGAGGTCGGGGTCGAGCAGCTCCAGCAGCCCGGCGAGGTCACGTGGGTGCTGTCCGGGGGCCTCAGGAACCGGAGCGCGCGACGATGTAGTCGACGGCGTTGCCGACCGTGACGATCTTCTCGGCATCCTCGTCCGGGATCTTGACCCCGAACTTGTCCTCCATCTCCATGATCATCTCGACCAGGTCGAGGGAGTCGGCGTTGAGGTCCTCCTGGAAGGAGGCGGTCTCCACCACCTCGGACGCATCGACGCCCAACTGCTCGACGAGGATTGACTGAAGCTCGGAGAGGGCCTGCGCTCGTTCCACCATTGCTCCTTCAGGGCGTGGGTGAGGTACCGGTGACGCGCGCCAACGTACCAGCGCACCCGGACGCCCCCGCGCCCCGCCCCGCGCCTAGGAGCCGGCGGCCAATCCGGCCTGGATGTGGCCCGTGACGTCGCCGCGAAGGCCCTGCGCGGCACGCAGGATGCCGTTGGCCATGCCGCGGGTGCCGGTGTTGCCATGGCCGATCATCGAGATGCCCCGCACGCCCAGCAGGTAGGCGCTGCCGTACTCCTCGGGGTCGATGTGCTTGCGCAGGTCCTTGAACACCGGCATGCCCAGGGCGCCGGCCACCTTGCCCCGCACGCTGGAGGTGAGGCCACGCTTGATCTCATGGAAGATCATGGCGGCCGTGCCCTCGTACAGCTTCAGCGCCACGTTGCCGGTGAAGCCGTCGGTCACGATGATGCGCGCCTTGCCCTTGGGGATGTCGCGCCCCTCGATGTTGCCGATGAACCCCGGGGTGCCCTCCAGCAGCGCGTAGGCCTCCTGCACCAGCTCCGTGCCCTTGCCGGCCTCCTCACCGATGGTGAGGATTCCCACGGTGGGCTCGTGGATGCCCAGGATGTCGCGACCCAGCACGCGGCCCATCACGGCGAACTGAGCCAGGTACTCGGGCTTGCACTCGGCGTTGGCCCCGCCGTCGATCATGACGATGGGCCCCGCGATGGACGGCATGGGCACGGCCAGGCCGGGCCGGATGACCCCGGGGAGGCGGCGCAGGATGAGCGTGCTGGCGGCCAGCATGGCGCCGGTGTGGCCCGCCGAGATGACGGCCCCTGCGCGGCCCGCCTGCACCTGCCGGCATGCCACCACCATGGAGGCGTCCGGCTTGGAGCGCACGGCCTTGACGCCATCCTCGGCCGAGTGGATGCGGTCGGCGGCGTGGACGATCTCTATGTTGCCGGGCACGTCGCCGTGCTGGGCGAGCGCGCGCTCGAGGGCGGGCTCGTCGCCCACAAGCAGGATGTCAACGCCCTGGCGCGCGGCCTCCACGGCACCGGCCACGGGAACGAGTGGTGCCTTGTCGCCGCCCATCGCATCGACGGCGACGACGACATCCCCCATCGGGATCAGGCGCCGGTGTCGACGACCGCGCGGCCCTTGTAGTGACCGCACACCATGCAGACATGGTGCGGCATCACGGGAGCCGTGCAGCGCGGGCAACGACCGAGGCGGGTGGCCTGGATCGAATGGGTGGCGCGTCGCTTGTCGCGGCGGGCACGAGAGGTCTTGCGCTTGGGAACTGCCAACGTGGCTCCTGGTCGGGACCGGGTCCGGAACGACGCGGGAGGTTAGCGCCTCGCGGGCGGCGCGGGCAACCCGACCGGCGAACGGGGTCTATTCGGGTGCGCCCTCGTCGCCGCCGAGGCGCTCGCGCAGCTCGGCAAGTGCCGCCCACCGGGGGTCGCCCTCGTCGTCTGTGCAGTCGCATGGGCCGGCGTTCAGATCGGCGCCGCACCTCGCGCACAACCCGGCGCACTCCTCGCGGCACAGGACCGACATGGGCAGTACCTCGGCGACGGCGTCACGCGCCCAGGCCGCCACGTCCAGCTCCATGCGCGTGGGCCCCGATAGGTACTCGCAGTCCAGGTCCTCGTCGGGCTCGTCGGCCTCGCCGCGGCCCGATGCCTGGAACTCGCGGGCGTCCACCACCACGTCCAGGGCGGATGGGGCGAGGCAGCGCTGGCACGGACCGCGCAGTGACGCGGCGAACCGCAGCCGCAGGCCCAGGCCGGATCCCGACGACGCCACGTCGATGCGCGCGTCCACCTCGGGGGGCTCCGGCTCATAGCGCTGCCCCCCGAGGGTGATGGGGTCCAGCGGGACGTCGACGTCCGCCCTGGCGCCCGCCCCGGGCGCCAGGTCCAGCCTGCGGAGGTCGATGACCCCCTCGGACATCGGGCTAGTAGCCGGAGGAGGACTCGTCGGCGACGAACGGGCCATCGCCGGCGCGGTCCTCGGACGGACCCTGCAGCCGCTCGCGACCGCGGCGCACCGCGGCCGTGAACTTCTCCAGGTTCACCTCGAGCGTGCCCAGCACCTCGTCGGCGTAGTCCTCGGCGCCCAGGCGCACTTCGCGCTCGCGCATGCGGGCGTCATCCAGGAGGTCGGCCGCCTGCTTCTCAGCGAGCTTCACCACCTCCTGCTGCGACGCCTGGCGCTCGGCCTTGTCCTTGGCCTCCTCCACGATGCGGTCGGCCTCGCGCTTGGCCTCGGCCAGCATCTCCTGGCGTTCCTTCACGATCCATCGCGCCTGCTTGATCTCCTCGGGGATCGTGGCGCGCATCTGGTCGAGGATGTCGTACACGGCCTCGCGGTCGATGCGCACCTGGTCCGTGAGCGGCACCGCGCGCGCGTTGTGCACGAGGTCGTCGAGCTTGTCGATGAGGGCGAGAACATCCATGGGTCGTCCTTTGTCAGGCGGTGGGGCCGATTCGGTCACGGAGGGCCTGGGCCACATGCGCGGGCACCCACCCGCTCACGTCGGCCCCCCACGCGGCGGCCTCACGGACGCCGGAGGAACTGAGGAATGCCCACTCGGGCGAGGCGGGCAGGAACACCGTCTGCACCTCATCGGCGAGGCGGTGGTTGAACTGGGCCATCTGCGACTCGTAGTCGAAGTCGGCCGCGCTGCGGACGCCCTTGGCGATGACGCTCGCGCCCACCTCGCGGGCATGCGTGGTGACCAGGCCGTTGAAGCCCGTTACCTGCACGTTCCCGAGATGTTCGACGCTTGCACGCATGAGGGTGATTCTCTCGTCCGCGGTGAAGAGCGGCTGCTTCTTCTTTGATCCTTCGGCGACGGCCACCACGACCGACGAGAAGAGGCGCGAGGCCCGTTCCACGATGTCGAGGTGCCCGAACGTGACCGGGTCGTAGGTACCCGGACACAGGGCGATTCGCCCTTGGGTGCTCATGTTCCTTCTCCCGGCATCCAGATCACCGTGATCTCCGTATCCCCATACCGTCGCGTGGTGGTCCGTTCGACGTCGATCCCCGGAACCCCCTCGGGGCCAATGATCGCACCCCGGGCGTGCTCGATGGCCATCACCGCCCCGGGGGCGGCCACCTGCGCCAGGGCAGGGGCCATCTCCTCCAGGATCACCGGCAGCAGGTCGTACGGCGGGTCGGCGAGCAGCAGGTCGTAGGCATCGCCGGCCTCGGTGGCCTGGGACAGCGCCCCGCGCCACCCACGGCGCACCACGCGCAACTGGTCACCGAGCCCCAGCACCTGCGCATTGGCGCGCATGGCCTCGGCCGCGCCGCGATCGTCGTCCACGCAGGTGGCCCGCGCCGCGCCGCGCGAGAGGGCCTCGATGGCCAGCGCGCCCGAACCCGCGAAGAGGTCGAGCACCCGGGCTCCGTCCACCGGGCCGATGATGGAGAACAGCGCCTCCTTCACCCGGTCGGACGTGGGGCGGGTGCCCGTGCCCGGCGGGGCGAGCAGCCTCCTGCCCCCCAGGTGCCCGGCGATCACCCTCATGCGTCCAGCAGCCTGGGCATGTCGGGGAACGCCTGCCGCACGGCGGCTCCCAGCAGCACGTGCTCGGGGTGCTCCAGGCGGGGATCGCGCTCCAGCGCCACCTTGGCGATGCGCCGCGCCTGCGCGAGCGAGTGCCGATCGCGCGACAGGCGCGCGAAGCGCAGGTCAGTAGGGCCCGACTGCCGGAGCCCCATGATGCTGCCCTCGCCGCGGATGTCCAGGTCGATGTCCGCCAGCCGGAAGCCATCGCCCGTCTGCACCAGGGCCTCCAGGCGCCGCACGCCGTCCTCGGATGCCGGCTCGGCGAACACCAGGCAGGTCCCGGGGTGCTCGCCGCGCCCCACGCGCCCGCGCAACTGGTGCAGTTGCGCCAGCCCGAACCGGTCGGCGTCCTCGATGAGCATGACCGTGGCGTTGGGCACGTCGATGCCCACCTCCACCACGGTGGTGGCCACCAGCAGGTCGGTGTCGCCCGCGGCGAACGCGGCCATGGCCGCGCGGCGCTCGTCGGGCTTCTGCGCACCGTGGGCCAGGCCCACGCGGAAGTCGCGGAACGGGCCGTCGACAAGGCGCGCGGCCTCCTGCACCGCGGAGCGCGCATCCGTCCCGGCATCGCCCTCCGTCACCAGCGGGCAGATCACATAGGCCTGCCGGCCGGCGCGCAGTTCCGATCGCACCTGCTCGTAGGCGTGGTCGCGCTGGTCCTCGTGCACCCACTGGGTGGCGATCTCCTGCCGGCCAGGTGGCCGCCCACGGATGGCCGACACGCGCAGGTCGCCGTACGCCGTGAGCGCCAGGGTGCGCGGGATGGGCGTGGCGGTCATGTAGAGCAGGTGGGCCGCGTCGGCGCCGTCACCCGCCTGCTCCGCCAGCGCCTGCCGCTGCTCCACCCCGAACCGGTGCTGCTCGTCCACCACCACCAGCCCCAGCCGATGGAACCGCACTCCGCCCACCAGCAGCGCCTGGGTGCCCACCACCACCGGCGCGGTGCCCGTGGCCACGGCCATCTCGCGCCGCTCGCGCTCGGCCCGGGGCACGTTGCCCGTGATGAGCACGGGAGCGATGCCCGCGGGTGCCAGCAGCTGGTCGAGGGTGCGCAGGTGCTGCTCGGCCAGGGTCTCGGTGGGCACGAGGATGGCGGCCTGGGCGCCGGCCTCCACGGCCTGCGCGCAGGCCAGCGCCGCCACCACGGTCTTCCCCGCCCCCACCTCGCCTTGCAGCAGGCGGCGCATGGGCCGCGGACGCGCCAGGTCGCGCGCCACCTGGCGCGCCACCCTCTCCTGCTCGCCGGTGAGGGTGAACGGCAGGCCCTCTCGCACCTTCGAGGTGATCTCCCCCGTCGGCGTGAGCGCCTGCGCGCGCCGTGCGGTCTCCTCGTGGCGCCGCACGGCGATGAGGCCCAGCTGCAGCACCAGGAGTTCCTCGAACGCCAGCCGGCGACGCGCCGAGCGCGGCTCGCGGGCGGACCGGGGGAAGTGCATGGCCATCAGCGCGTCGGCCCGCGTGGGCAGTGACACCCGGGCGCGTATCCACGCCGGCAGCAGCTCGGGGGCGGCCGGCACGTACGGGCGCGCGGCGTCCACCATCTCCCGCAGCTTCCGGGCGGGCAGGTCCTCGGTGGCCGGGTACACCGGCACCAGGCCCTCCGTGTGCACGCCCGCCGAGGCCCCCGCGCCCAGCACCTCGTGCGCCCGCGCCGTGACCTGGCGCTGGGGCTTGAGCGCCACCTGGCCCCGGATCATCATCTGGTCGCCCGGCTGCAGCGCCTCGGCCAGGTAGGCCTGGTTGAACCACACCACGGTGATGGCCCCGGTGTCGTCATGCACCCGGGCCCGCACGATGCGCAACCTGCGCCTGCGGGTGGGCACCACGGCGATGGAATCCAGCTCCACGCGGATGGTGGCCTCCTCGCCATCGGCCAGGTCGGCGATGGCGCGCGCGCTGTCGTAGGCCAGGTAGCGCGATGGCAGGTGCTCGGCCAGCTCGCCGATGTCGTGCAGGCCGATGGCGGCTGCCCTGCGCCGGGTGGCGTCGCCCACGCCGGGCAGCACCCCCAGGGGCTCGCGCCACCAGCCGGGGCCCGGACGCTGCGGACGCGCATGCCGCCCGGCCGAGGCGCGAGCCACCCCGAATGCGTCGCCCGGCACGCTCACGCTGGCAACCGGCGCCCGGTTGTGGCATCGTGCCCGGGTCGTGGCGCCCGGCGCCATCCCAGTTCTCCTACCCGAGGTATGTGGTCGACATGGCGAAGGTGTGCACCTCCTGTGGCAAGGGTCCCGCGTTCGGGAACAACCGCAGCCACTCCATGCGCGCGACGTCCCGTCGCTTCGACCCCAACCTGCAGAAGGTGCGCATCGTCGTGGGCGGCACGCCCACGCGCGCGTACGTCTGCACCCGCTGCCTGAAGGCCGGCAAGGTGCAGAAGGCCGTCTCCGGCACCTAGGACCGGCGCGCCCCTCCCGGGCCCATCGCCCGGGCGGCTGCCAGCAGGTTGATCATCGACACGGCCGCATCGGCGGCCTCGTCACCCTTGTTGCCCTTGTCCCCTCCCGCGCGCGCCGTGGCCTGGACCATGGTGTCGCACGTGAGGATGCCGAAGGCACACGGCACCCCGGTGTCCAGCGACACGCGCATGAGCCCGTGGGCCGACGCGTCGCAGACGTACTCGAAGTGCGCGGTCTCGCCGCGGATCACGGCCCCCAGGGCCATGATGGCCGCGTAGCGCCCGGTGGCCGCCAGGGCGGCTGCCGCGGCCGGGGCCTCGTACGCCCCCGGGATCCAGTGCACGTCCACGCGCTCGGCGGGCAGGCCGCTCTCGCCCAGGCGCTCAACCGCGCCATCCAGTAGGGCCTGCGCCACCCCGCGGTGGAAGCCAGCCACCACGGCGGCCACGCGGACGTCGTCTACCTGCAGGCGCTCGGCGGGCGGCGCGGGATCGGTGCGGGCCATGGACGTGAAGGCTACGCGGCACCCCGGCCGCATCGGCGGGGTGCGGCCATCTGCCACACTCGCGGCGTGCCGCGCATCCGCCCATTCCTTGCCCTCGCCGCCGCGGCCTGTGTCGCGCTCACCGCGGCCGCCACGGGCGCGGCCGATCCCATCGCCTTCAGCACCTGCAAGGGCCGCGCCCCCGTGCAGTGCGGCACCCTCACGGTGCCACTCGACCGCGCCGATCCCGCCAAGGGCACGCTGCGGCTGGCCGTGGAGCGACTGCCGGCCCGGCAGGCACGTCGCGGCGTGATGGTGCTGCTGGCGGGAGGTCCCGGCCAGGCCGGCACGCCCATCAGCCCCGACGACCCGGTGGCCGCGGCCATCCCCGGGTTCGACCTGGTGATGCTGGACCAGCGTGGCACGGGCAAGGGCGCCCTGCGCTGCCGGGCGCTCGACACGCCGGACTCATCTGAGACACCGGACGCCGTGGGGCGCTGCGCAACCCAGGTGGGCCCCAACCGGGCCTTCTACACCACGCAGGACAGCGTGAGGGACCTCGACGACCTCCGCGCGGGCCTTGGCGCCGAGTCGTTCGCGCTGGGCGGCATCTCGTACGGCACGTACGTCTCGCAGTACTACGCGCAGCAGTTCCCGTCGCGCGTGAGCCACCTGGTGCTCGACTCCGTGGTGGACCCGGCCACGCTCAATGGCATCAAGGTGCCGTTCTTCCAGTCGGCCACGCCCGTGCTCAACGACCTGTGCGCGAAGGGGCGGTGCCGCGGGGTGACCCCCGATCCGGTGGGTGATCTGGCGGCGCTGGTGCAGGCCACCGCCGCAGCACCCCTGCGCGGCAACCGCAGCACGGCATCCGGGAAGGTGGTGCGGTCGTCGGTCGGCGGGCCCGGCAACCAGGGGGACCTGCCCGCGCTGATGGCGGTGGGTGATCTCGACTCCACCACGCGCGCGCTGTGGCCGGGCGCGGCGCGCGCCGCCCGACAGGGCGACGCCGCCCCGATGCTGCGCCTCCTCACGTTGGCATCGGGCGGATCCGCGCCGCCGCCCACCGAGATCTCGAGCGCGCTGTTCTACGCCACCACCTGCGCCGACTCGGCGCTGCCCTGGACCAGCGCCACGCCCGTCGCCGATCGCCCCGCGTTGCTGCGCGGCCGGGCCGACGCCCTGGGCGCGGGCATGTTCGCGCCGTTCAGCGTGGACGTCGCGGTGGCCAGTTCCATCGCGGATTCATGCCGCCTCTGGCCCGAGGCATCGGTGGACCCCCTCCAGGTGGGCCCCCTGCCCGCGGTGCCCACCCTCCTGCTCGACGGCGGACAGGACATGCGCACGCCGGTGGCATCGGCGCGCGCCGTGGCGGCGCGGTCATCGCAGCCGTCCCTGGTCATCGCGGCGGGCGCGGGGCACTCACTCCTCTACTCGTATTCCTGCGCCCAGCGGCAACTGCGCAACCTCCTCTACGGCCGAGCCGTATCGGCCACGGCATGCAACCGCGAGGCTCCGGTGCCCACGGCCATCCCCGTGCCCCCGGCCACCCTCGGACAGGTGGCGCCCGCGGGCGCGCCCGGCACGGCGGGACGCGTGGCCCGCGCCGCCCGGCTCACCGTGCGCGACGGCGTGCTGGCCATGGACGCGGCCACCGGATCGGGGCTTGCCGCCCTGCCCGGGATCCGCGGTGGCCTGGCGCGGCAGCGCGGCGTCCTGGGCGAATCCATCTCCTACTCGCGCTTCAGCGCCGTGAAGGGCGTGCGCATCACGGGCACCCTGCGCTTCAACGGGTCCACCTTCCAGGGCGCGCTGCGGGTGGATGGTCCTGGGGCGTGGGACGGCACGCTCTACCTGGCGCGGGGAGGCGAGCGTGCCTACTCGGGCTCCATCGGCGGCGTGCCGGTGCGCATTCCCCTGGGCTAGTGCTGCCCCTGCACGCCTAGTGCGCGTGCGCTGACACGTGGAGGCGGGCGCCCACGGCCACGCCCGCGAGCAGCAGGATGATCCCGGCGGCCTGCCAGGCACCCACGGGGCTCTCGCCCCATGCAAGCGCGGCAAGCACGGCGATGGGCGGCGCCAGCACCTCGAACAGCGCCACGCGCGTGGCGCCCAGGAGCGGCACCGCCCACGTGGCCACCAGGATGGGCACCAGCGCGCCCAGGATGGCCACGTAGAGGATGCCCCCGAGCACGGCCTCGTTGGCCCACAGGTTGGTGCCCGGGAGCACGCCCAGCGCCGCCGCCAGCACTGCCGCGCACGCGGCTGCCACGGCGAACGTGGCGGCCACGGTCGGCCCCGTCCCGGCCTGTTGCCTGCACGCGAGCAGCGCGAGGAGCAGGATCGCGGTGCATGTCGATGAGCCGATGCCCAGCCACAGGCCCTCGGCGCCCAGGCCCGACAGCCAGCCGTCGCCCGGCGTGATGGCGTAGAAGCCCACCAGCACCAACGCCAGGCTGCCCAGCACCGCCGCCGACACGCGCACCTGCCGTCGGGCCATTCCCACCGCCAGCAGCATCACCGGGGCCAGGCTGGCCAGCACGATGGCGCGGGTCACCTCGATATACGAGAGCGACATGAGGAACAACTCCTCCGCGCCGAAGGTGGCCGCGCCCGCCACCGCGGCCCAGGCCCACCAGCGGCCACCGGCCGATCGCACCGCGGCGACGTGCCCCCGGAGCCCGGTGCCCGCGAGCGCCCCCAACGTCACCACCAGCGCCATCAGCGTCCCCACCAACGTCACCTGCGCCTTGGGCACCACCACGATGAGCTCCGGCGCCACGATCGCCTCGCTCAGCCCCAGGGCCAGCCCGCCGCCCGCGAGCAGGCCCACGGCCAGGCCCAGGGTGGGCCGGGCCGGCACGGCGCCGGGCTCGCCCGAACCGATGGCACCGATGGCCATCAGCCCCACGGCCATCACCAACACGGCGGTCTGGTAGCTGAGCGACCGTGAGGTGACGTCATCGCCCCCAAAGGGTCCCCCTCCCTGCATCACCGTGGCGGCGGTGAACCCGAACACCAGCAGCGACGTGATGGCCGCCCCGCGCGGGCCCGCGCGCCCGGCCACCAGCGCCGCCACCAGGAGCAGCACGAGCAGCAGGCCGCCCCATTCGTCGGAGAACACGGCGTACGAGAGGCCCGCGACCGCCGCCAGCCCCACCGCCGCCTCCACAAGGCGTGGCCCGGGGATGGGGTCGCGCCACCGCCTGCCCAGCACCGTGACGGCGCCGCCCACCACCAGGAACCCGGTGGCCGTGGACAGGATCCACAGCGCCACCACGCTGCCCGTGGCGCCCTCCTCGGTGGATCCGATCGCCAGCAGCGTGGCGATGCCCAGTGCGCCCAGGGGAATGGCCGCGACCAGGCTGCCGGCCACGAAGCGCGCCACGTCGCGCAGGCGGCCCAGGCGGGTATCCGTGCCCAGCCGGTGGATGGCCCATGCGGCCATCACCACGGCGAGCGCGTTGATGAGCACGATCGGCACCGATGCCGCGCTGAGCGGCCCATAGGCGGGGGCGGCAGCCATGCCGCCCACCACCAGTGCCGGCCACAGCCCGATGCCCCCGATCAGCAGGCCGGCCAGCCCAATGCCACCTGGCACCCAGATGCCGGCCACTCCGCTTCCGGGGCTCGACGTGAGCGCCGACAGGCCGTCCGCAGCGCCGAACGCCGCGCCCAGCAGCACCAGCCTCACCCCCCACACGGGCCACCCGCACGCCGGTGTCAGGGGGTAACCCCGGGGCCGGGCAGCGCGGCAGCATAGCCGCGGGGAGTAGCCTCGATCATCAATCCCCGGGAAAGGACCCCCCTCATACGCGCCAGATCGCTGCCGGCTCCCTCGTCCTCGTGAGCGCCGTGGCGCTGGCAGGTTGCTTCGGCTCCGACGAGCCCACGCCGGCAACCCCTGCCACCACCCAGGCCGCGCCCGCCACCACCGCCGCGCCCCCGGCTGACGTGGTGGCCGACTACAAGACGCAGCTCACCGCTGCCGGCTTCTCCATCACCAGCGATGGCGGCGGGGGCGGCGGATGGGGCCAGTACGGCGGATCCGACGCCGGCCTCAGCGCCAACAAGGGCACCGAGTGGGTGTCCGTGCAGGCCGGCGGCCAGTCGGGCAGCACCACCTACTTCGAGGTGTGCGTGGGCCCCAGCAGCACGTCGGTCAGTGACTGCGACAACGCATCGAACGACGACGACCAGGACCAGGGCCAGAACCAGGACGACCAAGGCCAGCAGGACAACCAGGACCAGCAGCAGGACGGCTGATCGGGGGGCGCCTAGTCGCTGCCCCCGGCGTCCAGGTCGAGCCCGTTGTGGTGCAGGATGTGGCCCATCTTGTCGCGCTTGGTCTGCAGGTAGCGCGCGTTGTGGTCGCCCGGCTCCACCTCGATGGGCACCCGCTCCACCACCTTCAGGCCGTAGCCCTCCAGCCCCACGATCTTCTTGGGGTTGTTGGTGAGCTGCCGGATGGTGGAGAGCCCGAGGTCCACCAGGATCTGGGCGCCGATGCCGTAGTCGCGAAGATCGGCGGGGAAGCCCAGCTCCAGGTTGGCCTCCACGGTGTCGCGGCCGGCGTCCTGCAGCTCATAGGCGCGCAGCTTGTTGATGAGGCCGATGCCACGGCCCTCCTGCGCGATGTACAGCAGCACGCCCTGGCCCTCGGCCTCGATCATCCGCAGCGCGGCGTGAAGCTGGTCGCCGCAGTCGCACCGCAGTGACCCGAACACGTCGCCGGTCATGCACTCGGAGTGCACGCGCACCAGCACGTCCTGCTTGCCGGCCACGTCGCCCTTCACCATCGCCATGTGGTGCTTGCCGTCGATCAGCGACGTGTATCCCACGGCGGTGAAGTCTCCGTACTCGGTGGGCAGCGGCACGGCCGCACCACGCTCGATGAGGCGCTCGGTGCGGCGCCGGTGCTCGATGAGGTCGGTGATGGTGATCATCTTCAGCCCGTGCTGCTGCGCGTAGCCGATGAGGTCGTCCACCCGGGCCATCTCGCCGTCGTCCTTCATGATCTCGCAGATCACGCCGGCGGGGATGAGGCCCGCCATGCGCGCCAGGTCGACCGCCGCCTCGGTGTGGCCCGCGCGCTCCAGCACCCCGCCGGGCTTGGCCCGCAGCGGGAACACGTGGCCGGGCTTCACCAGGTCGCCCGCGGTGGAGTCGGGGTCGATGGCCACCATGATGGTGCGCGACCGGTCGGGCGCGCTGATTCCGGTGGTGATGCCCTCGCGGGCCTCGATGCTCTCGGTGAACGCGGTCCCGAGCGGCGTCTCGTTGCGCTTCACCTGCTGCAGCAGGCCCAGCTGCTCGCAGCGCTCCTCGGTGAGCGCCAGGCACACCAGGCCGCGGCCGTGGGTGATCATGAAGTTCACGGCGTCGGGCGTGGCGAACTGCCCCGCGATGACCAGGTCGCCCTCGTTCTCGCGGTCCTCGGAATCCACCACCACCACCATGCGGCCGGCGCGGATGTCCTCGATGGCCTCCTCGATGGAGGAGAACGGGGTGGTCTGGGTGCTCAGGAGTGGCCTCCGCCGTCAGCGTGGGGGCGCACCAGCGCCTCCACGTACTTTGCCACCACATCGGCCTCCAGGTTGACCCTTCGGCCAACGGCATCGGGCCCCAGCGTGGTGGCCTGCATGGTGTGCGGGATGAGCGCGATGGTGAAGCCATCGGGCTCGCGCGATGCCACGGTGAGGCTCACGCCGTCCACCGTGATGCTGCCCTTCTCCACCACGTAGCGCAGCACGTCATCCGGCGCGGCGATGGACATGAGCACGCCGTCGCCCTCCGGCGTGATGGACCTGACCGTGCCGGTGCCATCCACGTGCCCCTGAACGATGTGACCACCCAGGCGGTCGCCCACGCGCATCGCGCGCTCCAGGTTCACGGTGTCGCCCGCCTGCCGGTCGCCCACCGACGTGCGTCGCAGGGTCTCCTCCACGCAGTCCACGGCGAAGGCGTCGTGGTCCATGTACACCACGGTCAGGCATGCACCGTTGACCGACACCGAGTCGCCGATGGCCAGGCCGTCACGCACCACGTCGCAGGCGATCACCATGCGGGCGCCCGCCGCGCTGGGGGTGCGCTCGCGCACCGTTCCCATCTCCTCCACCAGTCCGGTGAACACCTGCGTCAGCCCTCCCCGGGAACGGGCCTCAGACGGCCCATCACCAGTACATCATCGCCCAGCCGCTCCACGCGCGGTGATCGGATGCGCGGGGCGTCGGCGATCTGGTCGGCGCCATGGCCGCGGGCCGCCATTGGTGCGCCATCGCCGCCGATCACCATCGGCGCCACCACCCACGCCAGCACGTCCACCAGGCCGGCCTCCAGCATGGCCCCGGCCACCGTGGGGCCGCCCTCCACCAGCACCGACTGCACCTCGCGGGCGCCCAGCGCGTCGAGGGCCTTCGCCAGGAAGTCCGCGCCGTGGTCGGCGGAGGTCAGGTCCACCTGCGCACCGGCCGCGCGCAGCGCGTCCACCCGCGCGGGATCGGCCGCTGATCCCGCCACCACCAGCACCGGCGCCTGGTCCAGGCTGCCCAGCAGCGCGCAGTCAGTGGCCAGGCGGGCATGGGGATCCAGCACCACGCGCAGGGCGGCACGGCCATCCGGCACCGGCACGTCGCGCGCCGTGAGCATGGGGTCGTCGGCCACGGCAGTGCCGATGCCCACGGCCACGGCATCCACCTGCGCCCGCCACCGGTGCACCAGTGCGCGGGCCTCGGGGCCCGATATCCACCGGGTGTTGCCGGTACGCGTGGCCACGCGGCCGTCCAGCGAGGCCGCCATCTTCAGCATCACCTCCGGGCGCCCGGTGGCGGCCCAGGTGAGGAAGGCCGACGCCGCCTCGCGCGCGCGAACGGCATCCTCGCCGTCGGCCACGGCCACCTCCAGGCCGGCCTGCTGCAGGATGCGCACGCCCTCGCCCCGGGTGCGCTCCAGGGGGTCGAGCGTGCCGATGACCACCCGGGTGATGCCGGCGTCGATGACCGCCTGCGTGCACGGCCCCGTGCGCCCGGTGTGCGAGCAGGGCTCCAGCGTGCACACCAGGGTTGCGCCCCGCGTGGCCTCCCCCGCCGCCGCGATGGCCACGGGCTCGGCATGCGCCAGGCCCGGGCCCTCGTGCCAGCCCTCGCCCACCACCTGCCCATCACGCATGATCACCGCACCCACCGACGGGTTGGGGCTCACCTGCCCACGCCCGCGCGACGCCAGTTCACATGCCCGGATGAGCTGCGTGCGCTCCTCCGTGGTGGGGCGCCCGACGGGGCTCACGCCGATGCGACCCGCTCCACCAGGTCGCGGTAGGCGGCCACCGGATCGTCCGCGCCGAAGATGGCCGAAGCCGACACCACCAGGTCGGCGCCGTAGGCACGCGCGTCCGCCGCGTTGGCCGGCCCGATGCCGCCATCCACCTGCAGGGCCACGCGGTCGGGCAGCAGGTCACGCAGGGCGGCCAGGCGCCCCAGGGTCTCGGGGATGAACGACTGGCCGCTGAACCCCGGGTTCACACCCATGCAGTTGACGTAGTCCACGCGCTCCAGCAGCGGGGCCACCGACTCCAGCGGGGTGCCCGGGTTGATGGCCAGGCCGGCCAGGCAGCCGGCCGCGCGGATCTCGCCCAGCAGCTGGTGGGGGTGCGGGTCGGCCTCCACGTGCACGCTGATCATGTCGGCGTGAGGGGCGAACCAGCCGATGGCATCGCCCGGGCGCTCCACCATGAGGTGCACGTCCACCAGCGCCCCGGCGGGGCGGGCAAGCGACGCCACGCCACGCGTGGTCTCGGTGCCCAGCATGAGGTTGGGCACGAACCGCCCATCCATCACGTCCACGTGCAGCACGCGCGCGCCGGCGTCGATGAGCGCGGACACCTGCTCACCCAGGCGCAAGGCGTCTGCGGACATGAGCGACGGGCACACCTGCGGGGCGTCGGGCAGCTGGGGCATCGGCGGCAGGTTATCGGGAGATGAGCCGGGCCACGAAGAATCCATCCGTGCCATGCACATGCGGCAGCAGGCGAAGCGTGCCGGGGAGCAACGGCGACTGCATGCCGGGGAACTCCGCAGACAGGTCGTCCACCCGGGCGCCCGACGCCTGCACCACGTCCTCGTCCTCCTGCCGCAGCAGGCTGCAGGTGGAATACACCACGCGACCCCCGGGGCGCACCACCTCCAGGGCGCGCGCCAAGAGCCCCTGCTGGATCTCCACCAGCGGGGCAAGGGCCTCCTCGCGGCGGCGCCAGCGGGCGTCCGGCCGCGACGAGAGCACGCCGGTGCCGGTGCACGGGGCGTCCACCAGCACGGCATCGAAGGGGCCGCCCGGCAGGGGCACCTCTCGTGCATCGCCCTCGATCACGGTGATGTCGGCGCCCATGCGCTGCGCCTGCTCGCGGAGTGCCCGGGCACGTGATGCGTGCAGCTCCACCCCCACCACCTCGGCACCGCCCTCGGCCAGCGCGCACAGCTGCGTGGCCTTGGCGCCGGGGGCGGCGCACATGTCGAGCACCCGCTCGCCCGGGCGCGGTATCAGCGCCCGCGCGGGGATCATCGACGCCCTGCTCTGCCCCATCACGCGGCCCTCGCGCCATGCCTGCGACTCCTCCAGCGCGAATGGCTGCTCCAGCACCATGGCCTCGGGCAGCAGGGGGTCGCCGTGCCACAGGGGCAGTTCGGCCTCGACCGCATCGCGGGGGCCGCGCAGCGTGTTCCACCGCACCGCCGACTCCGATGCGGTGTTGGCGGCCGCCATCACGCCCACGGCGTCGTCGGCGCCGAGCGACTCGGTGAGCCCATGCGCGATCCAGTCGGGGAACGAATGACGAAGCGCCACCTGGTCCGGCCCCAGCGCCGCGATGCGCGCCGGCCCCTCGGCGGCGATGCGGCGCAGCAGGGCGTTCACCAGGCCCGCACGCGCTGGCCCGCGCCCCCGCGGACCGGGCAGCGACCGGGCAAGGGTGACGGCCTGGTCCACGGCCGCCCAGTCCGGGGTGCCGTCGGACGAGATGATCTCGTAGGCACCCAGGCGCAGCACGTCGCGCACGCCGGGCTCGATGCGCCCCGGGTTGTCGGCCACGCCGTCGATGAGCCAGTCGAGCAGGCGGCGCATCTGCACCGCGCCGAACGCCAGTCGCTGGGCCTGGTGGCGGTCGCGCGGGTCCACCCGCGCCCGCGCGCATTCGGCGGCCAGCGCCCTGTCGGCGTAGGCCCCCTCGTCCACGCGCCGCAGCACGCCCAGCGCGATGCGGCGTGCGGGCGATGCCTGGGCGCGCTGCTCGCGCGGATTCCTAGGACGTGAGCGCGAGGTCACCGCGATACCCCCTCAGGAATGCATCGGCATGCATGCGGCCCTTGCCCGGCGGCTGCAGCTCCACGATCTCCAGCCCGCCCGACGCGGTGCCCAGCACCATGCGACCGGAATCGCGTACCAGACCCGGCACGGCCGCCGCGTTGGTGGGCTTGACCCGCCACACCTTGAACACCTGGCCGTCGATCCCCAGCGTGGCGCCGATGTGCGGCGACAGAGCGCGCACCTGGTTCCGGATCTCCACGGCGGTGCGGCGCGGGTCGATGGGGCGATCCTCGTCGGTGATCTTGGCGGCGATGCCGGCGCCCTCGCCGGGCTGCGGGGTGCTGGCGAGCGACCCGGCCTCCAGGGCGTCCAGCGCCCGCACCAGCGCGGGGCCCGATGCCTCTGCCATCTTCATCAGCAACGACCCGGCATCGTCGTCCCGCGCCAGCGGCACGGGCACCGACTCAATGATGGGACCGGTGTCGAGCCCGGCGTCCATGAGCATGATGGTGGTGCCCGTCTCGGTGACCCCATCCATGAGGGCGCGCTCCACCGGCGCGGCCCCCCGGTATGCCGGCAGCAGCGAGTAGTGCACGTTGATGCACGGCCAGCCGTCCAGCACATCGTCGCGCAGGATCTGCCCGAACGCCGCCACCACCAGCGCACCGCCCCCCGTGGCGCGCATGACATCGAGTGACTCGGGTGCGTTGATGGACGCGGGCTTGAGCAGGGGGATGCCGGCGTCCTCGGCGGCCTGGCCCACGGGCGTGGGCACGGGCTGCCTGCCGCGGCCCCGCGGACGGTCCTCGCGCGTGATGACCAGCGCCACCTCATGGCGAGACGCCAGCAGGGCGCCCAGCACGGGCACCGCGGGAGCGGGGCTGCCCGCGAACATCACCTTCATCGGAGGAGGGTCCTAGGCGCTCGGGAGCAGCGACTCGCGCAGCTCGGCGAGGGCGGCGCGCCGGTCCTCGGGCGTGGCGCGGTCGAGGATGAGGACGCCATCGAGGTGGTCCACCTCGTGCTGCACCACCCGCGCGGCGAAGCCCTCCAGCTCGGCCTCGAACTCTGTGCCGTTCAGGTCCTGCGCCCGCACGCGGATGGCCACCGCGCGTGAAACGTCGACGTTGACCTCGCCGATCGAGAGGCAGCCCTCCACGGCCACGTCCTCCTCATCGCTGCGCCAGGTGATCTCGGGGTTCACCAGCGCATGCGCCGGCTGGTCCTCGAACGGCTGGATGACGATGAGCCTGCGCAGGCGGCCCACCTGCGGCGCGGCCAGGCCCACCCCGCGGCCGTCGTCCATGAGCCGCACCATCTCGTGCGCCTCGGCCACCAGCGCCTCGTCGAACACCTCGATCCGCTCCGCCGGGGTGCGCAGCACCGGGTCGCCGTACTGGCGGATGTGCTCCAGCGCGGCAAGCCGCGCCGCCTCGCGCTCGGGATCCTCGAATGACCGTCGTGCCATGTCATGAGGGTACCACCGGCCCCGTGGGCCGAAACCGTGGTGGACGCGGCGGGACCGGCATGGGCCGTCGACAACTCGCCGACGCCGGCACCGGGCCTGCGGCCCGGTGATCGGCCCGGCTGCGGTAGTCGCCGGCCCATGCCGGTCCCCCCGCTCAGCGCGGTGCGATCAACGAGGCCGGACGGGCCTCGGACAGCTCCTCGGCGGTCCTGGCGGGGGTGCCGTTCGTTCCGCGGATCACCAGGACGCGGTCCGGGTCACCTGCCCGCGCGCCGGGGACCTGGGCCACTGCCCAGGTGTCGCCGCGCAACAGGAAGTCGGTCACCTGGCGGGCGATGGCCACCGAGCCGTCGCCGGCGAGGCCCAGGTCGTCCACGAGCAGGCCCGAGTCGGCCAGCGCCGAGGAGATCGACGTGGCGACCGCCTCGGGGGACCGGCCCGGGCCGGCGTTCACGGCGTATGCGGTGGCGCCGTCGATGGTGGTGGCCGCCACGCGATCCGCGGCGCGGCTGCCCGGGATGACATCGGCCGGGGCCTCGCGTCCCGTCACCTCGCCGCCCGGCGTGGGGATGGGCGGCAGCGGCACCTGCGCGGCGGGGGCGCTGGCCGTGGGGGAGCCCGGGCTCAGCAGCGCGTAGCCCGCGATGGATCCCCCCACCAGCACGGCGGCTGCGGCGCCCAGGGCCGCGATTCCCATTCCCCGCCGCACCCGACGGCGCGCGGGGGCCGGGGCGGCCTGCGCGTACGGGCGCGTGGCGTCGGGCGAGGGCATGGCCGCGGCCAGGGCGTCCACCAGCGCGGTGGCGCTGCGGGGGCGGTCGCGCGGGTCCTTGGACAGCGACTGCGACAGCACGCGCTCCACGCGCTTGGGGAGGGCGGGATTGATGGAGCGGGCGCGCGGCGGGGTGCGCTCCAGGTGTGCGAACAGCACGGTGCCCACCTCGGCGTCCGGGAACGGCCTGCGGCCGGTGAGCACCTCGAAGGCCATGCACGCAAAGGCATAGAGGTCGGCCGACGGCCGGGCGCGGTCGCCCGCGATGACCTCGGGCGCCATGTACGCGGCGGTGCCGATCATCTGCCCGGGCACCGTGGTGGTGTTGCCCACGGCGCGGGCCACGCCGAAATCGGCCAGCCACGCGTGGCCGTGGGGCTCCAGCAGCACGTTGGCGGGCTTCACGTCGCGGTGCAGCCGCCCCTCGGCGTGCGCGGCATCCAGTGCCGCGGCCACCTGCCGCAGCACGTCCAGGGCCTCATCCGCATGCATGGGCCCCGCCGCAAGGCGGTCGGCCAGCGTGCCGCCGGTGGCCAGGTGCATCACGATCCAGCCAGTGTCGGCCTCGCCCGCGTCCAGCACCGGGATGACGTTGGGATGCTCCAGCGCCACCAGGGCCTCGCACTCGCGACGGAATCGCGCGCGGAAGGCCGGGTCGTCCCACACGTGCGGGTGGAAGATCTTGATGGCCGCATCGCGGCCAAGCGATACGTGGGTGGCGCGGTGCACGGTGGCCTGCCCACCGCGCGCGATGGGCGGGCCCACGGCCCAGCGGCCGGCGATGACCCCGTATGCGGTGTCGGCGCCGGCCGTGATGGCTACCTCTTCCTCGGCAGGATGCGGCGGGCCGTGGCCAGCGCGCCGGAGGCCGCGGCCTCCCAGTCGGCGTCCGACCCGATGGCGATGTCTTGGCCGTCCAGCGCAAGGCGCGCGGAGCCGCCGCGGATGATGAGCTCGGCCTTGGTGTCACCCGTGCGCGGGAAGTTGGCCGTGGCGCCGTCAGGCGCCTGGTCGATGCGCGGGGCGGGCGACAGGTCGTTGAGCCCGAAGAAGGCGGCCGTGACGGCCTCACGGGCCTGCTCGGGCACCGTTGGCACGATGTCCTCCAGGCGGTACAGCTCGGCCACGTTGGGCGTGAGGAAGTACTCGGCCTGCTGCAGCACCAGCAGGTCGGTGCCCTCGGCGCTGCCGCGCTCGGGGCGCTCCTGCACCCAGTCGCGCACGCGCAGCCACGAGCAGTACCGGCTCTCGATGCCCGCGGACGACACGGCATCCATGTAGGGGCCCGGCTTGCGGTCGGCGGTGATGCCCATCACGATGACGCGACCGTAGTCGGACAGGTGGTCCGCAGCGGCCTTCAGGCGGTCCCCGATGTCGCCCTGGAACGTGAGCGAGGTCTGCACCGCGAACGCCCAGGCCTTGTCGCGCTCCTGCACCACGATGTCGATGACGTCGTCGCCGGCCGGCGCGAACTCACGCACGATGGCGGTGTCCACCCCCTCGATGTCCTCGTCCAGGAACTCGCGCATGAGGGCCTGGCGGTGCGCGGGACCGCACAGGGCCAGGACGGAGGCGAGCACGTGCGTCCACTGGGCGCGGGGCTCTGACTGGGACGCGAAGATTCGCGGAGCGGGCATCTGTGGCACCTCTGGTCGGGATCGTGGGCCGGGGGCAGGGTACCGGGAACGGGGGGCGGTTTCAGGTGTCCTGCGGGTCGACGTCCACGCCGATGCGCACGCCCGACCGTGACGCGGGTCCGCCGGGGGCATCCAGCACCCGGCGGATGACCGTGGTGAGGGTGGATGCCCGGTCGGCCCGCAGGAGGATGGCCCGACGGGTGCGCCCGCGCAGGCGGTGCAGGCGCGACGGGCCACGCACCACCACGTCGGGATCGGTATCGGCGATGCCCTGGGCCACCTGTGCCGCCACGTCGTCCACGCGGTCGCGCGACTCGCCCTCCACCACGATGCGCGCCAGGTGCCCATGCGGCGGCATCCCGCGCGGCGCGCGGCGCTGCACCTCGCCGTCCAGGAACTCCTCCACCGCGTGCGCGGCGCCCAGTTGCACCGCCCGCGCGGCGGGCTCCCACGCCTGCACCACCACGCGGGCGGGCTCGCCCCTGCGCCGCCCGGCGCGCCCGGCCAGCTGCACGATGAGCGAGAAGGTGCGCTCTTCGGCGCGGAAGTCGGCGTGCTGCAGGGCCGCATCGGCATCCAGGATGCCCGCCACCGTGACGGCGGGCAGGTCATGCCCCTTGGCCACCATCTGGGTGCCCAGCAGGATGGCCGGCCCGGGGCGCGAGAACTCCTCCAGCAGACCCACGATGCCCCCGCGCCGCGCGGCGGTGTCGGCGTCCAGCCGCACCAGGCGGGTGTCAGGCACCACGCGGGCCAGCTCCTGCTCCAGGGCCTGCGTGCCCGACCCCTGACGCCCCACGTCCACCGACCGGCACGACGGGCAGGCGGTGGGCGGCGTGCGCTCCAGGCCGCAGTGGTGGCATGCGAGCCGCTCCGTGCCCTCCTCGCGGTGCAGCACCATGGGCACGTCGCAGTCGGGGCAGCGGGCGATCCACCCGCACGACCGGCACAGGGTGGTGCGCGAGAAACCGCGGCGATTGAGCAGCAGGATGGCCTTCTCCCCCCTCTCGCCCGCCTCCTGCAGCGCGCGCGCCAGCGGGCGCGACACCGGCCCCGGCGGCTGGGTCCGCATGTCCACCACGTCGATGGGCGGCATCTCGGCCCCGTCGGCCCGGTGCGACAGGGTGATGTGCTCGAGCACGTGCCACGCCTCGGGGCGCGGTGTGGCGCTGCCGTACACCAGCGCCGCGCCGGTGTCGATGGCCCGGCGGTAGGCCACCTGCCGGGCGTCGTACCGCGGCGTGGAGTCCTGCTTGTACGACGCGTCGTGCTCCTCGTCCACGATCACCAGGCCCAGGTGTCGCACCGGCGCGAACACGGCGCTGCGCGCGCCCAGCACCACGTCGGCGTCGCCCGATGCGATGCGCCGGTACTCGGCCGCGCGCTCGGGCCCCGACAGCGCGGAGTGCCACACGGCCACCTTCTCGCCCAGCCGCGCGCGCAGGCGCCCCAGGAACTGCGGGGTGAGCGCGATCTCGGGCACCAGCACCAGCGACGACCGCCCGCGCTCGCGCGCCGCGGCGATGGCGCGCAGGTACACCTCGGTCTTGCCCGATCCGGTCACGCCATGCAGCAGCAGCGCCGACGCGCCCGGCAGGTCAATTGCCTCGGTGATGCGCCGCACGGCGCCCTCCTGCTCATCGGTGGGCGCGGGGGGCGCATCGGCCGGCGGAGCCGGCCCGAACCAGTCGAGCCCGCTGGCGTCCGCGCGCTCGGAGGCCAGGGTGATGTGGCCGTCGTCGGCCATGCGCCGGAGGGTGGGCATGGTGGTGCCGGCCATGCGCACCAGATCGGCGGCCGGCAGGGTTCCCCCCGCCCCGCGCAGCTCGGCCAGCACGTCCGACCGACGCCCGCCGGGGTCGGGGGCGCCCTCCACCGCGCGCGCCACCAGCTGCCGTCGGCCCTGGCCCGTGGGAGCCCCCAGCGTGAACGTGCCGTCCGGGCCGCGCCGGAGCGCGCCCTCGGCGCCGGGCGGCAGCACCAGGCGCAGGCAGGCGCCCAGCGGCGCCAGGGTGCGCGCCGCCACCCAGCGGGCCAGCTCCAGCAGGTCGGGCCCCACCACGGGGGCGTCCACCACTCCCGCCACGGAGGCCAGGGCGCCCGCGTGCGTGGGGGCCTCGCGCCCCATCACCACGCCCAGCACCGCCCGGCGCCCCAGCGGCACGGCCACCAGCGCGCCGGACACCACGCCGGCCCCCAGGGCGGGGGGCACGGCGTAGTCGAGCGCCCGGTCCAGGGCGCGGGTGGCGACGAGGGGGACGACCTGGGCGGCCGCCCCCTCGTTCGCCGCGTCAGCCAGCCTGCTCGTCCCCGATGGCCGTGCTCTCCCAGGTGAACTCGGGCTCGGTGCGGCCGAAGTGGCCGTATGCCGCGGTCTTCTGGTAGATCGGCCGGCGGAGGTCGAGGTGGTCGATGATGGCGCCCGGGCGCAGGTCGAACTTCTCGTTGATCCACTTGAGGATCTCGTCGTCGGGACGCGTGCCGGTGCCGAACGTCTGCACGTTCACCGATACCGGGTGCGCCACGCCGATGGCGTAGGCCACCTGCACCTCGGCACGCGTGGCGAAGCCCGCCGCCACGACGTTCTTGGCCACCCAGCGGGCGGCGTACGCGGCGGAACGGTCCACCTTCGAGGGGTCCTTGCCCGAGAAGGCGCCGCCGCCGTGGCGCGACATGCCGCCGTAGGTGTCGACGATGATCTTGCGACCGGTCAGGCCCACGTCACCCATGGGGCCGCCCACCACGAACCGGCCGGTGGGGTTGATGTAGTACGTGATGTCCTCGTTCCACACGCCGAAGTCCTCGAGCACGGGCTTGACCACCTCGCGGGTGATCTCCTCGTGCAGGAGCTCCTGCGACACGTCCTCCACGTGCTGGCTGGACACCACCACGGCCTGCACGCCCACAGGGGTCACGCCGTCGTAGCGCACGCTCACCTGTGACTTGCCGTCGGGCAGGAGGAACGGCATGGTGGTGCGGCGCAGGGCCGACATGCGCTCCACGATGCGGTGCGACAGCACGATGGGCAGCGGCATGAGCACCGGGGTCTCGTCGCAGGCGAAGCCGAACATCAGGCCCTGGTCGCCGGCGCCCTGCTCGTCGTAGCGGTCCTCTTCCCCGTGTGCGCGCTTCTCGTAGGCCGTGTCCACGCCCTGGGCGATGTCCGGGCTCTGCTTGTCGAGCGCCACCGACACGCCGCACGTGGCGGCGTCGAAGCCGTCCTTTGAGTTGACGTACCCGATGTGGGCGACGGTGTCGCGCACAACGGCCGGGATGTCCACCTGCGCCGCGGTGGTGACCTCGCCCGCCACCATCACCTGTCCGGTGGTGATGAGGGTCTCGCACGCCACGCGGGACGAAGGGTCCTGCGCCAGCATGGCATCCAGGACGCCGTCCGAGATCTGGTCGGCAATCTTATCGGGGTGTCCCTCGGTGACCGACTCCGAGGTGAACAGGTACTCGCTCATGCGGCTCCTTGCCTTTGGATCCAGCGGGGCACCCTACCAACGTCGGGTGGGGCGCCCCGCCTTACGCAGGAGGCTGCCGCTACTTCTTCATGCCGATGACCACGTCCACCGTGGGCGTGTCGCCGTCGGTGCTCCACGCGGCCACGTGCGAGATGGGCTCCAGGTTGGCGCGCTTCCGGGCGCCGTCCTTGCCCTCGAACGCCCCGCCCTGCGCCATGAGGCGCGTGGCGCGGGTCATGTCCACATAGGCGAGCCCCGACACCTGGTCGGGCATGCCGGTGGTGGCGGCCTTGAAGCCGGGGGTGGATGCCAGCGAGGCGCCCGCCGGGCGCTGCGCCAGCACGCCGGCCACCGCACCGGCGCCATTGCCGATGGCGGCCAGGTTGCCGCGCACGCCCCAGGCCACTGAGCGGCCCTCGCCCAGTGAGATGGCCTGGCCCTTCACGGCGCCCTCGGCGAACGCGGTTGCCTTGCCCACCTTGAGCGAGTCGGGACCGAACTGGCCAAGCGCCACCGGCACGCTCTTCGACAGTGCGGTGAGGCTCTTGGCGGCGCGGGCGCCGTCCTGCACCGTGAGCGCCAGCGCGGCGCGGGGCTTGGTGCCCGGGCCGGTGACCACCACGGCGTGCTCGCCGCCCGTGAGGTTGCGCAGGTCATCGGTGTTCACGCCCAGCAGAAGCGGCAGCTGGCCCGTGATGGCCTCGATCTGCTTCTTGGTCTCCTCCGAACCGCTGCCCGACGCCGACGACACCGCGGTGGCCACCGTGTCGGCCAGGCGGTTGAAGCCCAGGTAGGCCACGGCGTCGGCCGGGGCCTGCGAGGTGAGCGTGGGCGCGTAGGCCATCTGGCGGGCCATGGGCGGCGCGTCCACCAGCACGGCCTTCATGCGCAGGCCATCCTTCTCGGCGGTCACCGACATGGCGGCCGCGCCCGTGAGCTCGCCGCCCGCCAGCGTGCCCACCTGCGGCACCACCTCACTCGCCGACTTGCCGGCCTCATCGAGGTTCACGTACCCCATGGCGAACACATCATCCGGCAGCTTGGCCAGTGCGTCGTTGAAGCGGAACACGCCCGACAGCACGGCGTCGCCGCCCGCGGCATGGGCCTCGAGGGCCTCGTTCACCACCGCCTCGGTGGACCCGAGGATGAACGACTCCTCCGTGAGGGCGCCATACATGCCGGCCACGGGGTCGCCGTAGAGCGTGGCGCCATCCTTGGTGCCGGTCTCCTTCAGGCCACCTGGGTTCTTGGCGATGAGGGCCTTGAGGTCGGCCGACTTGCCCGGGGCGACCTGCAGCACGGCCATCACGGGGGTGTCGGCGGCCTTGGCCGCGGCGCGCCCGGCCGCGGCGGCCGGGTTGGTGAGTGCGCCCGACAAGGCGTCGCCGGCCTCGGGGATGTCGGTGACCGCCATGGCACCGGCATCGCCGAGCAGCGGCTGCACGTCGCGCTCCCAGTTGACGCCCTCGCGGGCAAGCGCCTTCTCGAGGTCGGCGCGCATGGAGCCGAAGCCGGGGAACATGCCGCCGAGGCGCTCGAGGTTGGTCCACTGCGGGCCCGAGGTGTCGGTGGACACCTGCAGGTACAGCGGGCTGTCGGCGGGGATGTAACCGGCGATGGACGCCGGGGCAGAACCCGCCGAGGCGCTGCTGCCGCAGCCCGCCATCAGCGCGGCGCCACCGGCGAAGCCGGCGGCGGCCACCACTGCCACCGGGATCATCGTGCGGCGGCCGAGGCGGCCGGATCGATTGGACGTGCTCATGTTCCCCAGGGACCTCCGACGCGATTTACAACGGGAAAGGTAGATCTGGTCGGTGCCCTCACCGATACGCGGCGGTAAAGGCTCGGTTCAGAACCCGCGCGCCTGCGTCACGCCTCGTTGGCGGGCGCCCGGCTCATCAGCGACCGCAGGCACTCCTCCGGGGACCTGCCCTCGAACACCGCGGCCTCCACCTGCTCGGAGATGGGCAGCTCCACCCCGGCCTCGCGCGCGCGGGCCATGAGGGCCTGCACGGTGGCCACGCCCTCCACCACCTGCCCGACCTCCTGCTCCACCGATGCGGCGGGCATTCCGCGCGCGATCAGCTCGCCCGCCCGGCGGTTGCGGCTGTGGCGGCTGGTGCAGGTGGCGATGAGGTCGCCCATTCCGGCAAGGCCGCGGAAGGTGGCATCACGCGCGCCGGCCTGCGCGCCGAGCCGGCCCATCTCGGCCAGCCCGCGAGTGATGAGGGCTGCCTTGGCGTTGTCGCCGAAGCCCAGGCCGTCGGACATGCCCGCGGCCAGGGCGATCACGTTCTTGGCGGCGCCGCACAGCTCCACGCCCACCAGGTCGTCGTTCACGTACACCCGGAATGCCGGCCCCGACACCGCCTGCTGCACGCGCTCGGCCAGCCCGGGATGGCCGCTCACCACCGCGGCGGCGGGCTGCCCGGCGGCGATCTCCTCGGCATGGTTGGGACCCGACAGCACCGCGAAGGGCGTACCGGGCGGCAGCACGTCGCCCCAGGCCTCCGACAGCACGCGACCCGTGCCCGGCTCCAGGCCCTTGGTGAGCGACAGCACGCCCGCGCCCGCGGGAATGCGCCCGGCGATGCGCCCCGCCTGCTCGGCCACCACGCGGCTTGGCAGGGCGATGACCACCATGGTGGCGCCGTCGAACGCCGCGGGGTCGTCCACGTGGGTCACCCGTACCTGCTCCGGCAGCGCCACGTCGCCCAGGTGAATGCGGTCGTGGCGGGTGTCGCGCAGCACGGCGGCCTGGTCGGCAGTGCGGCAGGCAAGGGACACGCGGGCGCCGGCCAGTGCCGCCACCCGGGCGAAGGTGCACCCCCATGCCCCGGCGCCCACCACCACCACGTCGCTCACCGTCGGCTCCTCACCTCGATGTCCACGGGGACCCCCGCCAGGTCGAACCGGTCGCGCAGGCGGTTCTCGAGCCAGAAACCGTAGTCGCGGGTCATGAGCGAGCGGTCGTTCACCTCCAGGCGGAACACCGGCGGGCCCACGCCGGTCTGCACCAGGAACCGCATGGACAGCCGCCTGTTGCCCTTGCGCGGCCCCGGCCGCTCCTCCGCCAACTCACGCAGGGTGGAGTTGAGGTCGTGCGTGGACAGGCGCGTGTGACTCTTTCCGTACAGGCGCAGCGCGGTGGGGATGATGCGGTCAAGCCCCTCGCCGGTGATCGCCGAGCACGCAACGATGGGCGGGTGCTGGCGGCTCTTGCGCCGCACGCGCCCGGCAAGGTCGGCCAGGTCGGGCTTCGCCAGGTCCCACTTGTTGAGGGCGATCATGGTGGCGCAATGGTTCTGCGCCGCCTGGTCGCAGGCGGCCAGGTCGGCCTCGGTGATGCCCTCGGTGGCGTCGGCCACCACGATGGCCACGTCGGAGCGCTCGGCGGCCTCAAGCGCCCGCTGCTGGCTGTACACCTCCACCCGCTCGCGCATGCGGCCGCGGCGGCGCAGGCCCGCGGTGTCGATGAGCACGATCTCCTGGTCGTCCCATTCGATGATGGTGTCCACCGGGTCGCGCGTGGTGCCGGGCATGTCCTGCACGATCATGCGCTCCTCACCCAGCAGGGCGTTGAGGATGGAGCTCTTGCCCACGTTGGGGCGGCCCATGATGCAGAAGGCCGGAAGGCGCGACAGCGACTCGTCCACGGCCTCCACCTCGGGCAGGTTGTCCACCAGCAGGTCGAGGAAGTCGCCGATGTTGCGCCCGTGCAGCGCCGACACCGTGACCACCTCGCCCAGGCCCAGGCCCCACAGGTCCTGCGCGCGCATCTCGGCCTCGGCGTTGTCGCACTTGTTGGCCACCACGATTACCGGGCGATGCGACCGGCGCAGGCGCTCGGCCACCTCCAGGTCGCCGGGCGTGGCGCCCACCATGGCGTCCACCACGAACAGGATGAGATCGGCCTCGTCGATGGCGCGGATGGCCTGCGCCGCGATGTCCCGGGCCATGGTCGACTCATCGGCCTCGTCGATGCCGCCGGTGTCGAGGATCTGGAACTGGCGGCCGTTCCACTCGGCCCCGCCCTGGCGGCGATCACGAGTGGCGCCGGGGCGGGAGTCCACCACGGCCTCGCGACGGCCGGTGAGCCGGTTGAACAGCGTGGACTTGCCCACGTTCGGGTAGCCCACCACGGCCACCACGGGCTGCCCCTGCGCCACGGTGCTGCCGCGCGCCGCGTGGCGCTCGCGCCCCCGCGGGCGGTCGGGCATTCCGGGTCGGGATGCCTTGGGGCGACCGCCCGGTGCGTCGGTGCCGTCGCTCATTCGTCGTCCGACGTGGCCATGGCGGTGGGCGGGTCCTGCACGGGTCCCCCGATCTCGGGCAGCAATTCGGCGATGGCGGCCATCATCCGGCGGGCCAGCTCGGCCGCCTGCTCGCTTCGCGGGCCCGTGAGGCCCTCCTTGGACACCGGCGGGCCGAAGACGACCCGCGACGGGCCGTGCTTCTGCTGGATGCCCCAGATGGCCGCGGGGATGACCGTGACGTCGTTGGGCAGCCCCAGCGACGCCGCCCCGGGATAGGGCTTGCGCAGCAGCTGGTCGCGTGACCGGGTTCCCTCGGGGAAGATGATCACGCACTCACCGCGCGCCAGAAGCCCCTTTGCGATGCGCATGGCCGTGCGGTCGGCCTGCCCCCGCTTGATGGGGAACGCGCCCAGCCTGCCGATGACCGCCTTCTGGATGGAGTGGACGAACAACTCGGACTTGGCCATGTAGTAGGCCCGCCGCGGGATGGCCGACCACCCCACCAGGAAGGGGTCGTTGTTGGTCATGTGGTTGCTCACGATCAGCACGCCGCCGCGGCGTGGGATGTTGTCCTTGCCCCGCACCCTCCGCGCCCGGTACCAGGTGCGGAAGTACAGCGACAGCAGGTTGCGGCCGATCCACCACAACCACGAGGCGATCCGGACATCATCTGCCGACTGCGGCGCGGACAGCCGGTCGTATGCGGTGTCCGCCCCGCTCATCGCGCCACCTCGCGGGCCATGCCGGCGATGTGCTCCACCACCTGGTCAATGCCCATGCCGGTGGTGTCCACCACCACCGCGCCGTCCGCCACCACCAGCGGGCTCGCCGCGCGCGAGGAGTCGGCCTGGTCGCGGCGCTCAACGTCGTCCCGGATGCCGCGCAGGTCCACCCGCTCGCCGCGACCCACCAGCTCGGCATGCCGCCGGCGCGCGCGCTCGTCCACCGATGCGGTGAGGAACACCTTCACCTCGGCGGCCGGGAACACCACGCTGCCGATGTCGCGCCCGTCGCACACCCAGTCGCCGTGCTGCATCAGCTGGCGCTGGCGGGCCACCATCTGCTCGCGCACCGCGGGATGCGCCGCCACCTGCGACACCGCGGCGGTCACGTCGGCCTCGCGGATGGCCATGGTGACGTCGTCAGCGCCCATCATCACCCGCATGCCGCCCGGGCCGTCGGTGAGGGTGACGGGCTCATCGGCCGCCAGCGACGCCAGGGCCGGGCCGTCGTCCAGTGGCACGCCGGTGCGCAGCGCCCGCAGGGTGAGCGCGCGGTACATGGCGCCGGTGTCCAGGTAGCCGATGTCCAGGGCACGCGCCACCGCGCGCGCCACCGTGCTCTTGCCCGCGCCGGCCGGGCCGTCGATGGCCACGATCACGCGGCCTCCGCCCCGATGGCACGCAGGTGGTCCGCGAAGCCCGGGTACGACACCGCGGCGGCGTCCATGCCCTGCACGGTCACGCCCGACTCGCTGGCCATGCCGGCAAGCGCCCCCAGCATGGCGATGCGGTGGTCGCCATGCGAGCGCACCTCGCCGCCGGGGATGGACATCTGGCCGCGCACCGCGAATCCGTCGTCCCGCTCCTCGGCGTCCACGCCCACCGCCGTGAGCAGCTCCACCACGGTGGCGATGCGATCGCTCTCCTTCACGCGCATCTCCCCGGCGCCGCTGACCACGGTGGTGCCGGCCGCAAGGGCGCCCAGCAGCCCCACCAGCGGCAGCTCATCCACCATGGAGGGCACCTCGTCGGCGGTGACCTCGGTGGCCTGCAGGATGGATCCGGCCCGGGCCGTCACGTGGCCCGCGGGCTCCCCGGCCACGTCGGGCCCCGGCTCCACAACCACGTCGGCCCCCATGCGCTGGAGCACACGCAGCAGGCCGGTGCGGCCCGGGTTGAGATTGACGCCGGTCACGCGCACGCCGGGGTCGCCCCGCAGCACGCCGGCCACGATCCAGAAGGCCGCGGAGGAGAAGTCGCCGGGCACGCGCAGGTCGGGCAGGCGCAGCCCCGGCACGGGGCCCTGAACCCCCACCATGCCGTCACGCTCCATCACGTCCACGCCCGCCGCGCGCAGCATGCGCTCGGTGTGGTCGCGCGAGGGCACCGGCTCGTGCACCCAGGTATCGCCCTGGGCATTGAGCCCTGCCAGCAGGAGGCAGCTCTTCACTTGCGCGCTGGCAACCGGCAGGCGGTGCACCATGCCGTGCAGGGGCAGGCCCGGGCGCACGGCGAGCGGCGGCCTGCCGCCATCGGCCGGGATGACCGCCGCGCCCATGGCACTGAGGGGGTCGGTCACCCGGGCCATCGGACGCCCGCGCAGCGATGCGTCGCCGTCCAGCACGGTGACCTCGCCCGGCGGCTGGCCCACGATGATCCCGGTGAGCAGGCGCATGAGCGTGCCGGCGTTCATGCAGTCGATGACCGGGGGCGATGACAGCCCGCGCACCCCGCGGCCGGACACCACCACGCGGCCGGATGCGATGTCGCCCTCCACCCCCGCGCCCAGCGCGCGCACGGCTGCCAGCGTGGCCCGGGTGTCCTCGGAGTCGAGGGGGGCGTCCACCACCACGGGACCGCCCGACAGCGCGCCCAGCAGGAACGCGCGGTGGGTGATGGACTTGTCGGGCGGCACGGCGATCGTGCCCGCGACGGCGGTGGCCGGGCGGATGGTGAGGCTGCTCATCGGGGGTGGATCCTAGGGGTCCGGCGGGGGCGCTACCCTCGGCCGCCCATGAGCGCCCTGCAGGACCTTCCCGTGGACCCGGTGGCCGACCTGGCTCACCTGCTGGCGCGCGCCGAGGCCGCCGGGCGCATGGACCCGGGTTCGGCCTCCGCCGCCGACCGGTTGCTGGACCGCCTGCGAGACGACTGGCGCGACCTGGCGGGCGAGGCCCGCGGGGCCTTAGGGCGCATCGCCGCGCCCCTGCGCGCCCGCCGCGACGCCCTGGATGGACCGGTGGCACCCCACCCAGGCGAGCCCCGTCCGCTTCGTGACGTGCTGGCCGACCTGAGGGTGCAGGCGCTGCGCCCGGGGCAGGACCGTCCCATGTTGGCGGCGCTGGCCGGCACCGACAGCCTCGTGGTCATGCCCACCGGATCGGGCAAGTCGCTGTGCTTCCAGGCGCCGGCGTTCGCGTCGGGCGGGCTCACGGTGGTGGTGAGCCCCCTCATCGCCCTCATCCAGGACCAGCACGACCGCCTGGCCGCTGCCGGCCTGCCCGTGGCCATGGTGACCAGCCTGCAGTCGCCGGCCGACCAGCGCGCGGCCATCGACCGCATCGCCGGCGGACAGGTGCGTCTTGTGCTGTGCGCCCCGGAGCGGTTCGCGCACGAAGCCTTCGTGCGGGCGGTGCAGGCCAACCCCGTGGACCTGCTGGCCATCGACGAGGCCCACTGCGTGTCGGAGTGGGGGCACGACTTCCGCCCGGAGTACCTGCAGCTGGCGCGGCTGCGCGAAGTGCTGCGCCCGCGCGCGGTGATGGCCCTCACCGCCACCGCCACGCCGGCGGTGTCCGACGAGATCGTGGCGCGCCTGGGGCTGCGCGACCCGGTGACGGTGCGCACGGGGTTC
>JADHKZ010000086.1 GCA_016780995.1 Thermoleophilia bacterium
TTGATGAGCAGCTGCTGGCCGGTGGTATTGGCGTTCTCGTTGGCCGCGGTGCCGGAACCAACCAGCACGGCAGCGGTGCCCAGCACGGCAGCAGACGCGATTGCGAACGGATAGAGCTTCACGGGGAAACCTCCGGGGTTGTGGACGTCGCGGGCCACCGTAGGCCGCCCTCCCCGCGGCACAACCGCCCCGCCCCGCTCCTAACGAAATCCTGACGGAATCCGTCACGAAAAACGCAGGGCCCCGGTCTCCCGGGGCCCTGCAAAGCGCAACCCTCAGCGCGAAATGCCTGCTAGCACTGCACGATGAGGTGGAACGGCGCCGCGGTGGCCACACCGGTGCTGTTGTAGGTGTTCACGACCACCTGGGTGTTCTGCACTCCCGGCTGCACGTTCACCTCGCCGGCCACGGCTGCCGCGCCCGCGGTTGCCTCGCCGATGCTGGCCGAGTACCCGCACTGGCTCACGTTGTTGGCGAAGGTCACCGTGTACGTGGCCGGAGCGGTTGACAGTGCGGCCGTGGTGCCCGTGCTGGCACGCGACACCGCGCCCGCAGCCGTGACCACCGCGAAGTACGACGGGTTGGACAGCTTGGCGGGCGTCACGGCCTGGTTGGCGATCTGCGCCGTGGTCCAGCCCAGACCCGCGCCGGTCACGCGGCCGAGCGGGGTGACCCCGTTGGCGCCGGTGTTGGCCGCATCGGTGGCGGTGGTGCGGATGGGCGCCAGGTAGTTGAGCGCCGAGTTGGAGCGCTTCACGGCCGCCTGCGAGATGCGCTGGTTGATGAGCAGCTGCTGCGTGGCGGTGTTGCTCTGGTGCTCGTTGGCGGCGGTGCCCGAGCCCACCAGGACGGCGGCGGTGCCCAGCACGGCGCCGGCCGCGATGGCGAAGGGATACATCTTCATGTGGGGTCTCCGATGAGTCGCTTTATTGGGGGCGATCTGGCCAATGTAGGCAAACCGCACCCCGCCGCATGCAATCCCCGCATCACGATTGCGAAATGGCCTGCACAAGACGGGGTTGATCCCCCGCGGTGATAGCGTGGACTCCCTATGAGCGCACCAACACGCCTTGAAAGCGCCCTCCGCGAGGGCCGGTTTGCCGTCACCAGCGAGATGGGACCGCCCAAGAGCGCGGACCCCTCCGTGATCGCCGAGAAGGCCCGCCTGCTGGGGCCGGTGACCGACGCGGTGAACATCACCGACAACCAGACGGCGCAGTCGCGCATGTGCCCACTGGCCAGCGGCCGCATCGCCCTGGACAACGGCGCCGAGCCCGTGATGCAGATGACCGTGCGCGACCGCAACCGCATGGCGCTCACCAGCGACATCCTGGGTGCATCGGCGCTGGGCATCCACAACACCCTCTGCATGAGCGGCGACCCCATCCACATCGGCAACCACCCCGACGCCGCCGTGGTGAACGACATCGACACCATGGCGCTGCTGCGCCTTCAGGCGTCGCTGCGCAATGGCCGCTTCATGAACGAGGCCGAGGAGGAGCTCGCCGGCGAGCCGCCGCATCTGGTGATCGGCGCCACCGCCCACCCGGCGGCGGATGACCCCGACGTGGAGATCTCGAAGATCCGCGCCAAGATGGAAGCGGGCGCCGACTTCTTCCAGACCCAGCTGGTGTACGAGCCCGAGCGCGTGGCCCAGTTCATGAGCCGCCTCGAGGCCGCGGACCTGCCCGCGCTCCCGAAGCTGCTCATCGGCGTGGGCCCCTTCAAGCACCTGCGCATGGCCGAGCACATGCGCGACAAGGTGTGGGGCGTCACCGTGCCCGACCACCTCATCACCCGTATGAAGGACGCCACCGACGAGGGCGAGACCGGCATGGAGATCTGCGTGGAGGTCATCCAGGCCCTGCGCGAGATCCCCGGCGTGGCCGGCATCCACGTGATGGCCGTGGCGTGGGAGTCGTCGGTGCCCGAGATCCTCTCGCGCGCCGGCCTGGTGCCCGCCGCCCGCTAGGCACACGCCCGGGCTAGCATTCCCGGGGCCCCTCCCCGACCACGAGGCGCCCCATGCACATCAGCTTGCCCGTGGCGTTGGCCGCGGCGGTAACCGTGGCCCTCGCATCCAGCGCCACCTCGGCCACCATCCCCCGGGACGGGTCATGGGCAGGCGGCGAGGCCACCGTGTTCTGCACCGAGGGCAACGACTGCGATGCCTTCGAGAACCAGGGCTACACGGTGATCCGGAACCGCACTCCGCGTGCCACCACCTACCAGTTGATCCTGCGGTGCCAGTCCCGTGAGTTCGGGACGCGCTACGACGTGGCATTCGCAGGGAAGAACCCCACGCGTGGCCGGGCCATTCCCGCGCGCGGGGTGCTGCGGGTGACTTCGGACCAGGCGGACACGGGCCTCAGTGGCCGCGTCGCCAGCGTGACGGCCACTTTCAACTTCGCCCGCGGGGGCCTGCCGCAGCTGCAGCTGCGGGCAGCGGTGAACTCCACGACGGAGGCCTGCACCGGCCGCGCCGACATCCCACTGCGCCGGGGCCCGCTGCCCCGCCGCTAGTCGTCGAGCAGGTCGCCCAGGTCGGCCAGGCCGTCGGGCGCGTCGCCCTCGGCAGCCGCGGCCGCCTGCTCGGCAGTGGCCATGTCGATGGTGTCCTCGGCCAGCACCACCATGGCCGCGGTCCACAGAACGTCATCGGCTGGATCCTCCGGCACCGGGCCCTCGGCCATGCGCTTCACCGATGCCAGCGCCATGGGCGGGGCGGGAACGTCCAGGCCCAGCACGGCCTCGCGGGCCCACGCGCGGATCTCGTCATCACCCGTGGCCCGCACCAGGCGCGGGGTGGCGGCCTCGGCGGAGGTGCCGGCGTCGGCGTAGTCGCTGATCTCGGGCGCGAAGTCCTCGGGATCGAGGTCGAGCAGGTCCACCACGATCCGCCCCGCGGCGGTGGCCAGCGCCACCAGGGCCTCGGGGCGCCCGGGCTCGGTGCCCTGCGTGCCGGCGAGGGCCTCCAGCCGGTCCTGCGCGCGGGCGCGCGCCGCGGCCAGGTCGAGCCCCGCCCGCTCGGCAAGGGCGAGTGCCAGCGGGTTGTGCGGGTCGGCGTCGGCCGCGAACTCCTCGGCCACCGCCAACGACCGGTCATCCGCGGCGTCGTCCGGCCGGTCGGCGCGGGCCAGCGCCGCCGCCATGGGGCCCTGCAGCACCGGCCACTGGGCCGTGGCCACCTGGCGGATGAGGCCGTCCACCTCGGCGCGATCGGGCGCCCCGCTGCCGATGGCCGCCGCCAACTGCATGGCCTCCGGCCCCAGCAGCCCGCGCGGGAACGACAGCCCCGTCATGGCGATCACCCGCCGCATGGCGGCCATGTCGCGCTCGGTGCTCATGTCGCCACGCTCACGGCAGCACCACCTGGTGCTCTATCCAGCCCAGCCGGTCGATCTCGATGCGCACCAGGTCGCCCGGCTGGAGGAACTGCATGGGGTCCATACCCACCCCCACGCCCTGCGGGGTGCCGGTGGTGATCACGTCCCCGGGCTCCAGCGGGAACACATGTGATGCGAACGACACCAGCTCTCCCACCGGGAAGATCATGTCGGCGGTGCTGGTGTCCTGTCGCAGTTCGCCATTCACCCAGGTGCGGATGCGCATGTCCTGGGGGTCGCCGGCCTCATCGGCCGAGGTGATCCACGGCCCCATGGGCATGAACCCCCAGCCGCTCTTGGCCCGGATCCACTGGGGCTCGCTCTTCTGCTTGTCACGGGCGCTCACGTCGTCCACCACGACGTACCCGAACACGTGGTCCAGGGCCTGGTCCACGCCTACCCGGTGGGCGGTACGCCCGATCACCACCCCCAGCTCGCCCTCGTAGTCGAGCCGGCGAGTCCACTCCGGGTGCACCACGGGCCCCTGCGGGCGGTTCACCGTGCCGCGCATCTTGGCGAACAGCACCGGCTCCGCAGGCGGCTCCTTGCCGGTCTCGGCGGCATGCGCCCGGTAGTTGAGCCCGATCCCCAATGCGGTGCCTGGCACCACCGGGGCCTCCAGCACCACCGACGACAGCGCTAAGGGGTCGCCGGCGGGCACCACGGGGCCCCCGGCGATGATCTCGGTGGTGGACGAAGCGGCGAGGGGCACGACGGAATCCCCCTGCACGAGGCCGGGAACGGGACCGTCGGGCCCGCGGAACGAGCACAGGCGCATGGCTCGCTATCCTAGGCGCCCACCTGAACCGAGGAAGGCACTCAATCCCCACCAGGACCGACGACGCCCCGGGCGACGGAACCCCGGAAGCCCGCAAGAAGTTCTCAGACGCCGCCAGGTCCTTCGCCGATCCCCTCGTGAGGGCGCTGGTGCGCGCGGGCGTGACCCCCAACGCCATCACGGTGTTCGGGTTCGTGCTGGCCGCGGGCACCGCGGTGCTGGCCGGGCTCGAGTGGTGGATCGCCGCCGGCGCGGTGTTCGTGGTGGGATCGCTCAGCGACATGTTCGACGGGTCGGTGGCCCGCATGAGCGGCAAGGCCACGCGGTTCGGGGCATTCCTCGACAGCAACCTCGACCGGCTGGGCGAGGGCCTGGTGCTGGGAGGAATCGGCGTGGCCATGGCCACCGAGGCCCGCACCTGGGCCGTGGCCATGACCTTCCTGGCGCTGGCCGGGTCGTTCATGGTGTCGTACACCCGCGCCCGGGCCGAGGGCCTTGGCGTGGACAGCAACAAGGGCGGCCTGTTCAGCCGCACCGAGCGGCTGGTGCTGGTGGCCGTGGCCCTGTTCCTCGGCGGCTGGGGCATCACCATCGAGGTGGTGATGACCATCCTCGCGGTGGGCACCCTCATCACCTTCGTGCAGCGCCTTTTCTACGTACACTCCGTGCTTCGGGATGCCGACGGGCCCCCGGACGCCAGGTAATCGACGGGGGAGACCCGATCTCGTGAGCAAGACGGTCAACGTGGCCATCATCGGCGTGGGCAACTGCGCGTCGTCGTTCGTGCAGGGCGTTCAGTACTACAAGGACGCCGGCAAGGACGACTTCGTCCCGGGCCTCATGCACTCGGTGCTCGGCGGCTACCACGTGAAGGACATCAACTTCACCGCGGCCATCGACATCGACGCCCGCAAGGTGGGCCTCGACCTGGCGGACGCCATCTTCACCGAGCCCAACAACACCATCAAGTTCTCGGATGTCCCCGAGACCGGCGTGCACGTGGCCCGCGGCATGACCCACGATGGCCTGGGCAAGTACCTGTCGGAGGTCATCGAGAAGGCCCCCGGCGAGACCGCCGACATCACCGGCCTCCTCAAGGAGACCAAGACCGACGTGGTGGTGTCATACCTGCCGGTGGGCTCCGAGCAGGCCACCAAGTGGTACGTGGAGCACATCCTGGCCGCGGGCTGCGGGTTCGTGAACTGCGTGCCGGTGTTCATCGGCCGCGAGCACTACTGGCAGGAGCGCTTCCGCGAGGCCGGCGCGCCGATCGTGGGCGACGACATCAAGAGCCAGGTGGGCGCCACCATCGTGCACCGCCAACTCACCCGCCTCATGCGCGAGCGCGGCGTGCGCCTGAAGCACACCACGCAGCTCAACTTCGGCGGCAACACCGACTTCCTCAACATGCTCGAGCGCGAGCGCCTGGAGAGCAAGAAGATCTCCAAGACCAACGCGGTCACCTCGATGCTCGACTACGAGATGGACCCCAAGGACATCCACATCGGGCCCAGCGACTACGTGCCGTGGCTCACCGACCGCAAGTGGGCCCACATCCGCCTGGAGGGCCAGGCGTTCGGCGACGTGCCGCTCAACATCGAACTCAAGCTCGAGGTGTGGGACAGCCCCAACTCGGCTGGCGTGGTGATCGACGCCGTGCGCTGCTGCAAGGTGGCCATGGACCGCGGCATCTCGGGAACGCTCGAGGGGCCGTCGTCGTACTTCATGAAGAGCCCGCCCGTCCAGCACCCGGACGACGTCGCCCGCCAGATGACCGAGGCGTTCATCAGCGGCGAGAGCGACGCCGCCCTGCCGAGGTAGGAACGGTGCCGCGGTGAGCGACTCACCGCTCAGGATCGCGATGGTGTCGCCCCACGCGTTCCCCCCGGGGGACGACGTGGGGCACGCCGTGGCGGCCGAGGCCGATGCCCTGGCCCGCCGCGGCCACGCGGTAACCATCCTGGCCCCCGGCAAGGGGCGCCAGGCGGCCGACGCCGGTAGGCGCCGGATCGAGGCGCTGGAGGCCGGTGATGCCGACGCCGTGGCCGCCCGCCCCGGCGACCCACCGCTGGTGGTGGCCACCTCGCGAGCCCTGCGCAAGAGCACCAAGGGCAGCGGCCGGCGGCTGGGCGGCCCCATCGACAGTGCCTCCGGCTTGGAGATCGCCCTGGGGATGGGCGGGTTCGACGTGGCCCACCTGCATGAGCCCCTGGCCCCCTCGCCCGCGCTCGCCGCGCTGCGGCATGCCACCGGCGTACGGGCCGTCACCTTCCACCGCACCGCGCCGCTGGCCGGCGTGGCGTTCGTGCGCCCCCTGGTGGACCGCGCGCTGGCCCAGGCCGACATCCGCATCGCGCTGTCAGGCGCGGCGCGGCATGTGCTGCAGGGGGTACTGCCCGGGGAGTACGAAGTGGTGCCCGACGGGCTCGACCCCGCGCTGTTCGGCCCGGCATCGGCCGAGCCCGGGCTGGTGATCGTGGCCCGCGACCGCGACCGCACCGGCCTGCGGTTCGTGCTGCGCGCCCTGCTCGGCACCGACCCCGCCGCCACCGGGCCCATCACCATCATCGGCCCGCCCGACGCCCCGCACCGCACCCGCTCGGCGGTTCCCAAGGCCCTGCGCGACCGCGTGCACGTGGTGCCCGATGCCGGGGTGGCCGCCCGCGGCCAGGCGCTGCGAAGCGCGCGGATCGCCCTGGTCCCGACCGAGGAAGAGTCGGCAAGCCCCGTTCTGCGCGAGGCCATGGCCACCGGGCTGTGCGTGCTGGCCGCGCGGGGCCCGGATGCGGATGAGGCCC
>JADHKZ010000087.1 GCA_016780995.1 Thermoleophilia bacterium
CTGCGCGAGGCGGTGCTTCCCGTGCGCGACCTGACCAGCACCCTGGGGTGCCTCAGGTGGAGCGGGATCACCGAGCACTGGGTGGACCCGCACGCCCCGGGGGGTCCGGCCGCGCTGTTCGCCGACCCCGACGGCAACGTGTGGACGCTGTGGCAGGCCGCGGCGGCCGAGCGCCGCTCCGCCGCCTAGGCCCAGGTCGCTACTGCCAGCGGGCGCGCAGGCCCGTGGGGGCCACGCGCTCCACGCGTACCTCGGCGGTCACGTCCTCGGCCGCCAGGGTGTCGCGCACCAACTGCGCCACGTCCGACACCTGCTCCGCAAGTGCCCACGCAAGCATGCTGGGGCCGGACCCAGACACCGTCACGCCCAGGAGCCCGGGGTGATCGAGCGCGCCCAGCGCCGCGAATCCCGGGCACAGCGGGCCGCGATGGGGCTGGTGCAACTGATCCACCAGGAAGTCGGGGACCTCGTCCAGGTGACCGCGCTCCAGAGCTAGCACCAGCCCGGCAGTGGCCGATATCGACTGCGCGGCCACGGCCACCGGCACCTGGGCCGGCATGGTGCCGCGGGCCTCGTCGGTGCTCACGCGCGAGGTGGGGATGACCACCACCAGCGCCAGCCCGTCCGGCGGCTCGATGCGCAACAGGCCCGGGCCGGGCACCAGCGCGGTGATGCCGCCGTCCAGGCACGCGGCGGCGTTGTCGCCGTGGCCCTCGAACTCGATGGCGCGGGCCAGGATGTCGGCGGGGCTCCAGCGCAGGTCGCCCAGCGCATTGGCCGCCACCAGGCCGGCGCACACCGCGGCGGCGGATGAGCCCAGCCCCCGGCCGAACGGGATGCGGTTGCGGCAGGTGATGTCCAGGCCGTCCAGGGTAGGCAGGCCCGCCAGCAGCGCCCGGCACACCAGGTTGCGATCGTCCTCGGGCACCTCACCTGCCCCCTCGCCCTCCACGTGCACCTGAAGCGGGCCCGGGCGGCGGCGGATGATCACCTCGTTCGCCAGGTCCAGCGCGAGTGCCAGCACGTCGAACCCCGGGCCCAGGTTGGCCGAGGTGGCAGGGGCGGTGATGGTGAGCGCGCGCTCGTCAGTCGCCATACAGGGCCTTCTCGGCGGCGGCGTACTGGGCCGGGATCTCGATGACCCCACCGCTCTGGGCGATGGCCGTGTCGGGGTCCTTCAGGCCGTTGCCCGTGAGCACGCACACCACGCGCTCGCCCGGCGTGAACCGCCCGGCGGCCTGCGCCTTGATGAGCCCCGCCACGCTGGATGCCGACGACGGCTCGCAGAACACGCCCTCGCTCGCGGCCAGCATGCGGTAGGCGGAGAGGATCTCGTCGTCGGTCACCGCATCCACGCCGCCGGCCGAGTCGTTCATGGCCTGGAGCGCCTGCTCGCCACGCACCGGGTTGCCGATGCGGATGGCCGTGGCGATGGTCTCGGGGGACGTGACCACCTCGCCGCGCACCAGCGGCGCCGATCCGTCGGCCTGGAAGCCCATCATCCGCGGCAGGCGCGTGGAGCGGCCCGCCTGGCGGTACTCGCCGAAACCCATCCAGTAGGCCGAGATGTTGCCGGCGTTGCCCACGGGGATGCACAGCACGTCGGGGGCATCGCCCAGGGCGTCGCACACCTCGAACGCCGCGGTCTTCTGGCCCTCCAGGCGGTAGGGGTTGAGCGAGTTGACCAGCGCGATGGGGTGGTTCTCGCTGAGCTCGCGCACGATGCGCAGGGCGTCGTCGAAGTTGCCGTCCACGGCCAGCACCTTGGCGCCGTAGATGAGCGCCTGCGCCAGCTTGCCCAGGGCGATCTTGCCGCCGGGGATAATGACCGCGCAGGTAAGCCCCGCGCGGGCGGCGTATGCCGCGGCCGCGGCCGAGGTGTTGCCGGTGCTGGCACAGATGACCGCCGTGGCGCCCTCCTCCACGGCCTTGCTCATGGCGAAGCACATGCCGCGGTCCTTGAACGACCCGGTGGGGTTGAGCCCCTCCAGCTTCACGTGGACGTCGAGCTCCAGGCACTCCGACAGCTTGTCGAGGCGCACCAGCGGGGTGGCCCCCTCCCCCATGCTGATGACCGGCGTGGCGTCGGTGACCGGCAGGAAGTCGCGGTAGCGCTCGATGAGCGGCATGCCGCGCAGCGCCGCAGTGCTCATCGCGGCGCCTCGCCGCTCCCGACCACGGTGATGAGCACTGGCTGCTCGCGCACCTCGGGCATATCGGCCAGGCGGCCGATGGCCTGGCGCACGCGACCCTCGGGGGCGCGGTGCAGGATCATCACCAGGCGCGCGCTCTCGCCCTCGCCGCGCTGGAGCACGGTGAGGATGCTCACATCGCTCTCGCCCAGCACCGACGACACCCGCGCCAGCACGCCGGGCTGGTCGGCCACCTCCAGGCGCACGTAGAACGCGCTCTCGAGCGACCCCTCGGGAGCCATGGGGCGGCCCGCGTCGGCCAGCGCACCGGCCAGGAACGACCCGGGGCGGCTGCCCATGATGGACAGCACGTCGCTCACCACCGCCGATGCCGTCTCGGTGCCGCCGGCGCCGGGCCCCTCCAGCATGATCTGGCGCACCATGCTGCTCTCCAGCAGCACGGCGTTGTCGGCGCCGCCCACCGATGCGAGGGGGTGGTCGCCGGGCACCAGCGCGGGCTCCACCCGCACCGACACGGCGCCGTCCACCAGGCGGGCAATGCCCAGCAGCTTCATCACGAATCCCAGCTCGTGGGCGATGTCCACGTCGTCGCTCTGCAGGGCATCGATGCCGGAGTACGGTACGTCGTCGATCAGCACCCGTGTGTGGAAAGCGATGGACGACAGGATCGCCATCTTGGCCGCCGCGTCTCCGCCGCCCACGTCCTCGGTGGGGTCGGCCTCGGCGTAGCCCAGGTCCTGGGCCTGGCGCAGGGCGTCGCCGTAGCTCATGCCGCTGCGGCGCATCTCGCTCAGGATGTAGTTGGTGGTGCCGTTCACGATGCCCATCACCGACTCGATCTCGGCGGCCAGCAGCGCCTCGCGCAGCACCTTGATCACCGGGATGGCCGCGCACACCGACGCCTCGAACCTGAGCTCGCTGCCGCCTTCCTCGGCGGCCGCCAGGAGTTCGGGGCCATGACGGGCCAGCAGCTGCTTGTTGGCGGTCACCACGGAGGTGCCGTGGCCCAGCGCGCGCAGCAGCCACTCGCGCGTGGGCTCCACCCCGCCCATCACCTCGATGATGATGTCGATCCGGTCGTCGCCGAGGATGTCCTCCACATCGGTGGTCAGCACGCCGCGGTCCAGGCCCGGGCGGTCGGCCTGCAGGTCGCGCACCAGCACCTTGGCGATCTCCAGCCGGTGGCCCGTGGCGCGCTCGATGGTGCCGGCGGTCTCGTGGAGGATGCCCACCACGCCCTGGCCCACGGTGCCGCAGCCCAGCATGCCGATGCGCACGACGTGGCTCACAGGTCCCTCGCCACCAGGTCGGCGTAGGTCTCGCGGCGCACCGCGAGGGTGGCCTTCCCCTGGTCCACGAACACCACCGCGGGCCGCGTGACCCCGTTGTAGTTGCTGGCCATGGCCACGCCGTACGCGCCGGTGGCCGGCAGGCACACCAGGTCGCCGCGCCCCACCTCGGGGAGGTCGGCCTCCTGGATGAGCACATCTCCGCTCTCGCAGTGCTTGCCCACCAGGCGCAGGGACTGGCTGGCCTCGGCGTCCGGACGCTCGGGCAGCAGCGCCTCGTAGGTGGCGCCGTAGAGCATTGGACGCATGAGGTCACTCATTCCGCCGTCCACCGCGGCGTAACGGCGCACGCCCGGGATGTCCTTGGTGCCCGTCACCCGGTACACGGTAAGCCCCGCACGGCCCACCACGCTGCGACCGGGCTCCACCATCACCCTCGGGCGCGGCAGGCCGGCGGCATCCCACTCGGCGTGCACGGCGTCCATCACCACGTCGGCGAACTCCTCCACCGATGGCGGATCGTCGTCGCGCGTGTAGGCGATGCCCAAGCCGCCGCCCATGTCCATGATGGCCAGGTCGTCACCGCCCTGCTCCTTCACGAACTGCGCCAGCAGGTGCGCGGCGGCGGGGTAGGCGCCCAGCTCGAAGATCTGCGAGCCGATGTGGCAGTGCAGCCCCATCAGGTTGATGTTGGCGGCGGCACGGCAGGCGGCCACGGCGTCGGCGGCAAGGCCGCCCTCCAGCGAGAAGCCGAACTTGCTGTCCAGCTGCCCCGTGGAGATGTACTTGTGGGTGGAGGGCTTCACCCCGGGGGTCACGCGCACCAGCACGTCCTGGGTGCGCCCGCGCTCGCCGGCCAACTGGTCCAGCAGCGCGATCTCGTCGAGGCTGTCCACCACCACCAACCCCACCAGGGCGTCCAGCGCCTCGCCGATCTCCTTGGCGTCCTTGGCGTTGCCGTGCATCACGATCTTGTCGGCCGGGAACCCGGCGTGCAGCGCCATGAACAGCTCGCCGCCCGATGCCACGTCCATGCGCAGGCCCTCCTCGTGGGCCATGCGCAGCAGCGCCTGGGCCCAGAAGGCCTTGCTGGCGTAGATGACCTCGGTGTGGGGGTCGTGTGCGCGGAACGCCTGCACGTAGCGGCGCATGGTGTCGCGCAGGAGCCCTCCGTCGTAGATGACGAGCGGGGTCCCGTACTCCTCGGCCAGTGCGACCACGTCGCATCCGCCGATGGAGAGGTGGCCCTCCGGCGTCGTGGCGGCCGACGGCGGAAGCACCTTGGAAAGCGGCTGCATAAGCCGGGGGACAGTAGCAATGCGGGGTAGGCTCGGGCGGGCATGGATTCACCGCTCGAGCTGGTCCGGTTCCCCTCGCGCGATGGCCGCCCCATCAAGGCGCTGCTGGCCGAGGGCGACCTGGGCGCGCCGGGCGTGGTCATCCTCCATGGATACGGCAGCCGCAAGGACAACCACGTCGACTTTGCGGAGCGCCTCCGGGGCCTGGGCATGTGGGTGCTCATCCCCGACCTCCGTGGCCACGGCGGCACCCCGGGGCCCATGGACGAGGGCATGGTCGGCGACGTGCTCGCGTCGCTCGACGACCTCACCTACCGCGGAGCCGGCCTGCTGGGGCTGCGCGGGTCGTCGATGGGTGGGTTCCTGGCGCTCACGTGCGCGCCCATGCACGCCGACATGCGCGCCGTGGTGGCCATCTGCCCTGCGCGGCCCGAGTCGCTGGCCGTGCGCCTGGGCGATGACTGGCCGCTGGCCCACCCGCTGGGCCCGTCCACGTGGCGGCACGACGGCGTGGCGCGCGGCTTCTGGCACGCCACCGGCGACGACGTGGTGCCGTGGGGCGTCACCTACGACCTGTGGTCGCGCGCGGCGCAGCCCAAGCACCTGCGCATCGAGATGGGAGGCCACCACCAGAGCCTGCAGCACGACCCCCGGGTGCAGGCCGACACGGCGGCCTTCCTCGCCGAGCACCTCTTGGGCGCTGGTGACTAACCCGCTGGACGCACTCGCGCAGGAGGTGGCGGCGTGCACCACCTGCCCGCGGCTGGTGGCCTGGCGCACGGCCGTGGGCGAGGACCCGCCCGCGCGCTATCGGGGCCAGGAGTACTGGTCGCGTGGGGTGCCAGGCTTCGGCGACCCCGACCCGTGGCTGTTCATCGTGGGGCTGGCCCCCGCCGCCCATGGCGCCAACCGCACCGGGCGCATGTTTACCGGCGACCGCAGCGCGGACTTCCTGGTGGCGGCCCTGCACCGAGCCGGTCTGGCAAACCAGCCCGAGTCCACGTCACGCAGCGATGGCCTGCGCCTCACCGGCTGCCGCATGAGCGCCGTAGTGCGCTGCGCGCCACCCGACAACAAGCCCACCACCACCGAGCGCGACGCCTGCATCCCCTTCCTCGCGAGGGAGCTCGACCTATGCCCGAGGTCGAGGGTGGTGCTGTGCCTGGGTGGGTTCGCATGGGACGGCGTACTGCGCGTGCTGGCAGCCGCGGGGCACGACATTCCCCGCCCCAAGCCGAAGTTCGCGCACGGCGCCGAGGCCGCCATTGGGCCTATCACCGTGCTCGGCACGTACCACCCCAGTCAGCAGAACACCTTCACGGGCAGGCTCACGCCCGACATGCTGGACGCGGTACTGCAGCGCGCCAGGGGCATCGCCGCCCCCTGAACGCGCCGAGGGCCCGGTCGCGATCGGCGCGAGCCGGGCCCTCGAGGACGGTGAGCGGCAGTGGAGTCGCCAGGGAGCGGGTTGCTCGTTCCCCCGGCTGCAGCTGCTCATCAGGGGAGTCGCCCCCTAGCTGCCGCCACCTACGCACATATGGTCTGAAGGAATTTGGACCACCTCCTTTCCGCGATGCGCCGATGATAGGCGCGCGCCCCGGACGCATCCATGCGAACGGGCGGCGAAACGGTTAAGTGCCTGGCACCGGGGTGGGCTACCGGGGTGGGCTAGGCGGCGAGCACGTCCCGCAGGGCGGCGAGCACTGACGACAGCTCATCGCCGGTGATCACCAGCGGGGGCAGGAACCGCACGGTGCGTGGGCTGGTGTTGTTCACCAGGAAACCACGCTCGAGCATGTGCCCCACCACGTCCGCGGCGTTGGTGCCGGGCAGATCGATGGCGCACATCAGGCCGCGGCCGCGGGCGTCCACTGCCAGGCCGTCGTCCACCAGCCCCTGCAAGCCGGCCAGGAAGCACGCGCCCTCCTTACGCACATGGTCCTGCAGCGAGGAGTCGTCCAGCACCCGTGCCGCCGCCAGCGCCGACGCACAGGCCAGCGGGCTGCCCGCGAAGGTGCTGCCGTGGTCACCCGGCTGGAACACCTGGTCCACTCCGGTGCGCGCCGTGATGGCCCCGATGGGGAACCCGCCGCCAAGGCTCTTGGCCAGGCACATCACATCGGGCTCCACCCCCACGTCCTGGTAGGCGTACAGGGGCCCGGTGCGGCTCATGCCG
>JADHKZ010000088.1 GCA_016780995.1 Thermoleophilia bacterium
GCCACCGACGCGCGGATGCGGGCGTCGTCGGCCACCTGGGGCATGCCGCCGGGGCCGGGCTCCAGCGGGGCGTTGAGGTCGGCCCGCACCAGCACGCGCTCCGCGGCCCACGACTGGCCCGGGGAGTCCACCTGCACGAGCGGCGGCATTACGGCAGCAGCTTCTGGGCGAGGTCGACCACCCTGCACGAGTAGCCCCACTCGTTGTCGTACCAGGAGATGACCTTGGCCTGGTTGCCCATGGTCATGGTGAGGCCGGCGTCCACCAGCGACGAGTGCGAGTCGCCGATGACGTCGCGCGACACGATGGGGTCGTCGCAGAAGCCCAGGATGCCCTTCATCGGGCCGGCGGCGGCCTCGCGCAGCGCCTCGTTGATCTCGTCCTTGGACGGAGCGTCGCGCAGGTCGGCCACCAGGTCCACCACGGAGCCGTCGGGGGTGGGCACGCGCAGGGCCATGCCGTCGAGCTTGCCCTTGAGGTGCGGCAGCACCTCGCCGATGGCGCGGGCGGCGCCCGTGGACGTGGGGATGATGGACAGCGCGGCGGCGCGGGCGCGGCGCAGGTCGGAGTGCGGCAGGTCCAGGATGCGCTGGTCGTTGGTGTACGCGTGGCAGGTGGTCATGAACCCCTGCTTCAGGCCGAAGGCGTCGTCCAGCACCTTGGCCACCGGAGCCAGGCAGTTGGTGGTGCACGAGGCGTTGGAGATCACGTCGTCCTTCGCCGGGTCGTACTGGTCGTCGTTCACGCCCAGCACGATGGTGATGTCCGGATCCTTGGCCGGTGCCGAGATGATCACCTTCTTCGCCCCGCCCGCCAGGTGCTTCGCGGCATCAGGCCGGGCCGTGAAGAAGCCCGTGCTCTCGACCACCACGTCCACGCCCATGTCACCCCAGGCGAGGTCAGCGGGATCACGCTCGGCCATCACGCGGATGGGCGTGCCATCCACGATGATCGCGTCGCCCACGTGCTCCACGGTGCCCGGGTACACCCCGAACACCGAGTCGTACTTGAGCAGGTACGCCAAGGTCTTGGCGTCGGTGAGGTCGTTCACCGCCACGATCTCCACCTCGCCCTGCGCCCGGCTGGCCGCAGCCCGGAAGACGTTGCGGCCGATCCTGCCAAAGCCGTTGATGCCCACGCGTACCGCCATCACCCACTCCTTGTAGGAAAAACGGGGGCGAGCATACCGACCACGGCCGACCCGGGCGGCGGCGGACGCTGCGGCAGCGCGAAGCGGGGGACGAACGAACCCCGGTGCTGGGCATGGCCCGGCACCGGGGTGCGCCCGGCGCCCCGCTACGTGCGGGAGTTCATCCCGCGGATGTCGCCGTGCACCACCAGTCCGTAGATGATGAACACGTCGATGATGATGACGATCAGGCTCCAGATCGGCGTGAACTCGATCGTGGATGCCTGGATGAACAGGCTCGCCACCGCAGCCAGGATGGCGAACACCTCGGCATACGGGTTGCCCTGGAAGACGAACCACGAGGTGGCCAGGAGCACGATGCCCACGATCAGGTAGGCCCAGCCCCATGACTCCAGGTTCCAGTAGAGCAACTTGTTGACGGGAATCTGGGAGTCGTTCAGGATCACGGCCCCGTAGATGATCTGGAAGAAGCCCGCGACCGCGAGCATGATCCCCGCGAAATCCACCCAGGCCTGGTTGCGCTGGGATCCGGCATTGGTACCCATTACCCCTCCGGTGTCGGGATCGAGGTGTGGTGATGAAACGACTCCGGGGGGCCCACTGGGCCCCCCGGAGGTACTGCGACGAAGCATGGAAATCCAGGCCTGTGGCCTAGGCCTCCTTGGGCTTCGGGGTGAGGAGGGCAGCCAGCTTGCCCGAGACGATGCCGAGAATGACACCGACGATCAGGGTCACCAGCGTGTCGAACCACACCCAGGCCCACGGGGTCGAGACGAGACCACCGAAGGCACCGAGGCCCGTGGCACCACCTGCACCGCCGTTGGCGGCGTCGGCGCCCAGCGGAGCCCAGCCGTCCATACCGGTGGCAACCCACCAGAGGAAGACCGCGGCGAACGCCGGGAACGTACCTGCGACGTAGTACCAGTCACCGGCGATGAGGATCATCACCAGGACGAAGGCGAAGATGCCGACCCACAGGGCGATGCCCCAGAAGTCAGGGAATCCAGCCGTGTTGTACGCCAGCGGAATCGTCACCAGTGCAGCGGTGGTACCGAAGACAGATGCAAGGAAGATCTTGCCGAAGGCGGCGTTGTCACCACCGGCGGCGAAGAACAGGCCCCACGAGATGAATGCCGTGGGGAGGATGAAGTGGAAGTTCTGAGGCACACCGACGGCGCCCGGCACATCAGTGCCGGCGACGGTGACCCAGTGGAACGTGAAGTTCAGCGAGAACTCGGTCCACAGGAAGGACAGAACTCCGATGACAAGCGCGAGCGGAAAAATCGCCTTGGCGCGAGCACCCATTTGAGCTCCTTTGGATAGGACAGGGATCCCCGCTAACCCGAAAGATGAGATGAGGTGGGCTTCGCGGTTGCACGCAGGGTAAGCCGTCGTGCAGACGGCACTCTACGGGCGTCACTCGTTTCGTCACAAGTGCTACATACCCTTCCCGCAACAGGAAAGGTCAGGGATTTCATCGCTACGAGCGGGAGGTTTACCCGCCGGTAATGATCACCCCGGATAGGCCGACGACCACTCCGCGCGCCTCTCCGCGCCCTCACGGGCCAGGGGCTCCAGCAGGTCGCCCAACGCCTCGGGGGCGTGGCGCACCGCCTGGTCGTCCTCGGCGATGTCCGCGGCCACCACGCGCACGCCGCGAGCACCCAGGGCGGCCACGTCGATGAGCACGGGCTCCTGGCCCTGGGCCGCGTAGGTGGCCAGCGCCGCCGGCTCCAGTCGGCCGTCGTGCACCACCACCACGTCCACCCCGCCCGGCGCCATCTCCAGCACCCGGTCCAGGTGGGCAACGGCATCCAGACCGTCGGTCTCACCCGGCTGGGTCATGATGTTGCACACGTACACCCGGAGCCCCCTCGCCTGCGACACCGCATCGGCGATCTCCCCCACGGCCAGGTGCGGCAGGACGCTGGTGAACAGCGAGCCCGGGCCCAGCAGCACCAGGTCGGCGTCGGCGATGCCCGCCAGGGCGTCGGGGTGCGCCGCGGGCTCGGGGTCGAGCCACACGCGCCGGCAGGCACCCACGCCCGACGCGATGAGGGTCTCGCCACAGGCCTCCGACCCGTCCGCGCGCTCGGCCCACAGGCGCACGTGCTCGAGCGTGCCGGGGATCACGCGGCCATTCACCTTGAGCACCCGCGACGCCTCGCGCACGGCCTCGTCGAACGAGCCGGTCACCTCGGTGAGCGCCGCCAGGATGAGGTTGCCGAACGGATGCCCCGACAGGTCGCCGTCGGCGAAGCGGTACTGGAACAGCCTGCCCATGAGCGACTCGTCATCGGCCAGCGCCACCAGCACGTTGCGGATGTCGCCGGGCGGAAGCATCCCGAGTTCGCGGCGCAGGCGGCCCGACGACCCGCCATCATCGGCCACGCTCACCACTGCCGAGATGTCCATCTCGCGGCGCTTCAGCCCGCGCAGCAGCGACGACAGGCCGGTTCCGCCGCCCAGGGCGACCACGTGGGGGCGATTCACTGCGCCCTCGCCTCGGCCGGGCGGTCGGCGTCGCGGTGGGTCACCGTCACGTCGAGGTCGTCGCGGTAGCGCGCGGCCAGGGCCTCGGCCACGGTGACGCTGCGGTGCCGGCCGCCGGTGCACCCGATGGCCACCACCAGGTGGCGCTTGCCCTCGGCCTCGTAGAGCGGCAGCACGTGGTCGAGCAGGGCGTACAGCCGGTCCATGAACTCGCCATAGCCTGGGTCGTCGGCCACGTAGCCCGCCACCGACGGGTCGAGGCCGGTGAGTGCCGTGAGCTCGGCCACGTAGTGCGGGTTGCGCAGGAACCGGACGTCGAACATGAGGTCGGCCTCGCGGGGCACGCCGTGCTTGAACCCGAATGACGCGAAGGTCACCTGCATGCGCGGACGGTCGCCCGGCGCCATCTCCTGCGCCACGGCGTCGCGCAGCTGCCAGGTGTTCATGCTGCTGGTGTCGATGACCACGTCGGCGCGGTCGCGGAGCTCCTGCAGTTGCGCTCGCTCCTTCTCGATGCCGCGCAGCACCTCGCCGCCCTCGGCCAGCGGGTGGCGGCGGCGGGTCTCGCGGAAGCGCGCCAGCAGCACGTCGTCGGACGCCTCCAGGAACAGCAGTCGCAGGCCGATGTCGGGCATCTGGGCGATGCGGTCCATCTCGCGCAGTAGCTCGTCGAACCACACCCCGCCGCGCACGTCGCACACCAGGGCGGCGCGCTCCACCCGCGTGCCCTCCAGCGTGAACAGGTCCACCAGCGACGGCAGCAGGCGTGGCGGCAGGTTGTCGATGCAGAAGAAGTCGGCATCCTCGAACGCGCCGATGGCGCCGGACTTCCCCGCCCCGGACAGCCCGGTGATGATCGTCAGCTCCACCCGTTCCCCGATCCCGCGAGCGTCTCCACCTGGTCGGGGCCGCCCGTCTTGTTGAGGTGCTCGTACAGGTCGCGTGCCACCTTGGGCGGCAGCCCCGGCACCGCCTCCATCTCCTCGCGGGTCGCGGCCATGAACCGCTCCGGCGACCCGAAGTGCCGCAGTATGGCGCGCCGGCGCGCGGGGCCGACGCCGGGCAGGCCGTCCATGGCGCTGGCCGTCATGCCGCGCCCCCTGCGCGACCGGTGGTGCCGCAGGGCGAATCGGTGGGCCTCGTCACGCACCTGTTGCAGCAGCTTGAGGCCCGCCGAGTCCTCGGGCAGCAGGATGGGGTCGGACCGGCCGGGCACGAACACCTCCTCCTGCTGCTTGGCCAGGCCGATCATGGGCACGTCCACCCCGGCCTCCCGCATGGCGCGCTGCGCCGCGCCCAACTGGCCCTTGCCGCCGTCGATCACCACCAGCGCGGGCGTGGCCCCCAGGCTGGGATCGCCGTCACCCGCGGCAAGCCGCGCCATGCGCCGGCCGATGGCCTCGGCCATGCGGGCGAAGTCATCCGGTCCCCCCTCGTGGCGCATGGTGAACGACCGGTAGTGGGCGCGGTCGGGCGCCCCGCCGTTCATCACCACCATCGACGCCACGGCGTAGGTGGCACCCAGGTTGGAGATGTCGAAGCACTCGATGCGCATGGGCGGGGCATCGAGGCCGAGCGCACGCTGCAGATCGCCCAGCGCGGCCGTGCGGCGCTCGCGCGTGCGGGCAACGCGTGCGCGGTCCTGGTCCAGGGCCAGGCGCGCGTTGCGCTCGGCCATCTCCTGCAAGCGGCGCTTCTCCCCGCGCTCCGATGCCCGCACCTCCACGCCCGACTGCCGGCGCTCCGCCAGCACCGCCTCGATGGCACGGGTCTCCATGCCCATGGGCACCACCACCAGCGGGGGGATGGACATGCCCATTGCGTAGTACTCCATCACGAACTGCTCGAGGATGGTGGCGCCGTCATCGGTGCCGGCGGCGTCAACGAAGAACGACTGCCGATCACCCAGCACGCCGTCGCGCACCTGCAGCACCTGCACGTTGGCCGACTCCCCATCGTCGTCCACCGCCACGCCCAGCACGTCCACCGAGCCCATCGACTCGCTGCTCACCAGCTGGTTCTCCATCAGGTGGCGCACCGCGCTGAGGCGGTTGCGGTACAGCGCGGCATCCTCGAACCGCTGCGCGGCGGCGGCGGCCTTCATCTGTTGCTCCAGCTCCTGCTCCAGGCCGCGGTACCTGCCCGACAGGAAGGCGATGATCTGGTCGATGAGGTGCCGGTACTCCTGCAGGCTGATGTAGTCCACGCACGGCGCCATGCACCGCTTGATGTGGTAATCGAGGCACGGGATGCCCGAGGGCCTGCCGGGCTCGGTGCCCTCGCACGGGCGGCTGGGGAAGATCTTTCCGATCAGCGACAGCGTCTCGCGCACCTTCGATGCGCTGGAGAACGGCCCGAAGTACACGCGGTCGCGCCGGTGCCGCTCGCGCGTGAAGTACACCCGCGGATAGGCCTCGTCGAGGCTGATCCCGATGTAGGGGTAGCTCTTGTCGTCGCGCAGCTTCACGTTGAAGGGCGGGCGGTGGGTGGTGATGAGGTTGCCCTCGAGGATGAGGGCTTCCTGCTCGCTGTTGACCACCAGCGCCTCCACCCGCGCGGCCCGCGACACCATCTCGGAGATGCGCGGGTGCAGCCCCGCCTTGGGCCCCGGCCGGCCCGCGCCCTCGCCATCCGGGCCGCGGACGGGGGCCTCGAAGTACGAGAACACGCGCTTGCGCAGCGACTTGGCCTTGCCCACGTACATCACGCGATCCTCCGCGTCGCGGAAGAGGTACACGCCCGGCGCATCGGGGAGCGCGGCAAGCTGCTCGCGGAGGGGCTCGGTGCCCATGCCCCGAGTATAGGTTCATGCCAGCAGGTCCCCCGCGCGCACCAGCACCACGGACGAACCCCCGGCGGCAAGCGCCCCGCCTTGTCCCGCGAGGGCCATGACCCTGGCCACGTACGCCCGGGTCTCGGCATACGGGGGGATGCCGCCGTAGCGGCGCACCGCCCCGCCGCCCGCGTTGTACGACGCCAGCGCCAGCGGCACCGATCCGAACTCGCGGATGCCGGCCGCCAGCAGGCGGGCCGCGCCCGGGATGGCCTGGTCCGGATCGAAGGGGTCACGCACCCCAATCCCCCGCGCCGTGGCCGGCATGAACTGCGCGATGCCCTGCGCCCCGGCGTGGCTCACCACGCCGGGCTGGAAGTCGGACTCGGCCTTGAGCACCGCGGCGAGCAGCGACGGCGCCACACCCGCCG
>JADHKZ010000089.1 GCA_016780995.1 Thermoleophilia bacterium
AGCTCTATCCGTTCGCAATCGCGTCTGCTGCCGTGCTGGGCACCGCTGCCGTGCTGGTTGGTTCCGGCACCGCGGCCAACGAGAACGCCAATACCACCGGCCAGCAGCTGCTCATCAACCAGCGCATCTCGCAGGCGGCGGTGCGCCGGTCCAACTCGGCGCTCAACTACCTGGCGCCCGTCCGCACCACGCAGAGCGATGCGGCCAACACCGGACGCAATGGCGTCACCCCGCTCAGCCGCGTGACCGGCTCCGGCAAGGGCTGGACCACCGCGCAGATCGCCGATGGCGCCATCACCTCGGCCAAGGTGGCCAACGGGGCGATCGGGTCGGCGCAGTTGTCATCCCAGGTGCAGGGAGTGGTGGGCAACGTCCATCGCATCCCCACCACGAGGGTGGCGGGGGGGCAGTCGGCCACGTTGCTCGACCTTGGCACGGTGAAGCTCACCGGAGTGTGCGCGTTCGGGGTGGCCAACCGGAACAACGTGCTCAACGGTGACTGGGCATCCGTGCAGGTCACCTCCACCACGGGCACGTGGTCGGGATCGGGGCAGATCGTCAGCAACGGCCTGAGCCTGACGGACTCCTACCTGGAGCCCAACGGCGTGGCGGCCAACGTGCCCACCGCCCTGGCGGAGTTCGTCAAGCTCGGCAGCGACCCCGACGGCCTCGGCGTCCTCAACGCCGGGCTCATGCGCTCGGACGGTGCCTCAGCCAACTTCCAGGTGACGACCGGCATCAACCTGGCGCTGGGATCAACCTATGGCGGCACCGGCAGCTGCACGTTCTCCGGCGTGGTGAACACCTGATTCGACTGTCGCGGCGCGGCGGCCCGGCGCTAGATCGGGTCGCCGCCCTCGGCGACGAACCGCACGCGGCCGGCGATCTCGGCTGCGTTGTTGGACACCCGCTCCAGGTGGCGGGCCAGCAGCACGGCGCTGGCGAGCCACGGGGCGCTGTCCTGGTCGGCGGCGTGGTGTGATGCCGCCTGCATCACGCCCTCCAGGAGGTCCTGCACGCCGCGGGCGTCGGAGCGGGCGATGATGGCCAGCCCGGTGTCCTCGCGGGCAAAGGCCTGCACCGACTGCGACAGGGCGCTGATGGCGCGGGGCTCCATGCGCTTGAGGAGGGCGTCCACCTCGGGGATGGGACGCGAGGGCTCCATGGCCTCCACGCGGCGGGCGATGGCCACGGCCAGGTCGCCCACGCGCTCGAGCGCCACGGTGATGATGAGGCCGGTGTGGATGAGGCGCAGGTCGTGGGCCTTGGGGGCCTGCAGCAGCACCAGGTCGAACGCCAGGCGCTCCAGCTCCTTGCAGCGGTCGTCCACCTCGTCGTCGCCGGCGATCACCGTGGCGGCCTCGGCGTGGTCCTGGGCCTCCCAGGCGTCCACGGCGCGCTCCACCTGGCCCACGATCACGCTGGCCACTTCGATCAGCCCCGTGCGGAGCTGGTCGATGCCGCCGCCGATGCCGCTTGCAGACTCGGTTGCCATGCAGTGAGTGTATGACACACGGCGGGCGGTCCCTGCGTGTCACGGCATGGGTAACATCGCCGGGACACGTATCTCCCAAGGAGTTCCGCCAGATGCACGCAGTCAGGTACGGAACCATCGCTGACAGGGTGGTTCCGCGCGGGCACACCAGGGCAAGCGCCCTCACCCGCGACATCGTCATGGTCCTCGCCGGCACCGCGTTGGTGGCGGTGCTCGCGCAGATCTCCATTCCGTGGTTCCCCGTGCCGTTCACCGGCCAGACGCTGGCCGTGCTGCTGGTGGGTGGCATGCTCGGCGCGCTGCGCGGCGCGCTGTCGTTGGCGCTGTACTTCGTGATCGGCGCCCTGGGCGCCCCCATCTTCACCGAGCAGTCGGGCGGGTGGGACGTGATCATGGGCGCCACAGGCGGCTACATCATCGGCTTCATCCTGGCCGCTGCCCTGGTGGGTTGGTTGTGCGAGCGCGGTGCCGATCGGCGAGTGGTGTCGATGATCGGCGTGCTCCTTCTGGGCAACGTGATCATCTACGCCGTGGGCGTGCCCTGGCTGGCCAATTGGTCGCCCGCGGGTGACGGCGTGGCATTCGGCTGGGCCCAGGCCTACGAGTTCGGCGTGCAGCCGTTCATCCTGGGCGACCTGCTGAAGCTGGCGATCGTGGCGGCCCTGCTGCCGGCCGGCTGGGCGCTGCTGCAGCGCACGGGCTTCGGCCGGGACCGCGAGAAGGACGGCCCACCCGCCGGAATCCTGTAGCCAAGCCGCGCGCCCCTCGTAGCGGGCGCCCCAGAGCAGTACCACCGAAAGGGCCCGCTGAGCGGGCCCTTTCTGTTTGTGGAGGGGCCTCTATGGATTACCAAGCCATAACTCATATGACTTGATATGAAGTGGCTCATGTTGTTGGATACCCCTCGTGATCAATCCGGCCCGGGCGTTTCCGGGCCATTCCCACGTAACGGATCAGGAGGCAGGAAACTTCATGGGCAAGACGATCGGCATCGATCTCGGCACCACCAACTCGGCCATGGCCGTGCTCACCGGCGGTGAGCCCGAGGTCATCCCCAACGCGGAGGGCGGTCGCACGACCCCGTCGGTCGTCGCGTTCACCCCGCAGGGCGAGCGCCTGGTGGGCGCCGTCGCGCGCCGCCAGGCCGTGACCAACCCGCAGAACACCGTGTTCAGCGTCAAGCGCTTCATGGGCCGCGACACCAACGAGGTGTCGGAGGAGCAGACCATCGTGCCGTACGAGGTCGTGCCCGGTCCCAGTGGCGACGTGCGCGTGAAGGCCGGTGACAAGGAGTGGTCGCCGCAGGAGATCAGCGCGATGATCCTGCAGAAGCTCAAGCAGGACGCCGAGGCGTTCCTGGGCGAGGACGTGGACGGCGCGGTCATCACCGTGCCCGCCTACTTCAACGACGCCCAGCGCCAGGCCACCAAGGACGCCGGCACCATCGCCGGCCTCGAGGTGAAGCGCATCATCAACGAGCCCACCGCGGCCGCGCTGGCCTACGGGCTGGACAAGGAGAACGAGCAGACCATCCTGGTGTTCGACCTTGGTGGCGGCACCTTCGACGTGTCCATCCTGGAGATCGGCGACGGCGTGTTCCAGGTGAAGTCCACCAACGGCGACAACCACCTGGGCGGCGACAACTTCGACAAGGCCGTGGTCGACTGGATGGTGGCCGAGTTCAAGGCCAGCCAGGGCATCGACCTGAGCCAGGACGCCATGGCCCTGCAGCGCCTGTACGAGGCGGCGGAGAAGGCCAAGATCGAGCTGTCCACCACCACGAGCGCGCAGATCAACCTGCCGTTCATCACGGCGGACGCCTCGGGCCCCAAGCACCTCGACCTCAGCCTCTCGCGGGCCAAGTTCGAGGAGCTCACGCACGACCTGCTGCAGCGCCTCGAGGGTCCCACCAAGCAGGCGCTGGAGGACGCCGGCATCTCGGGCAGCGACATCGAGCACGTGGTGCTGGTGGGCGGCATGACCCGCATGCCCGCCGTGCAGGAGCGCGTGAAGGAGGTCACGGGCAAGGACCCGCACAAGGGCGTGAACCCGGATGAGGTGGTTGCCGTGGGCGCCGCCATCCAGGCGGGCGTGCTGTCGGGTGACGTGAAGGACGTGCTGCTGCTGGACGTCACCCCGCTGTCGCTGGGCATCGAGACCAAGGGCGGCGTGTTCACGCGGCTCATCGAGCGCAACACCACCATCCCCACCAAGAAGAGCGAGGTGTTCTCCACCGCGGAGGACAACCAGAGCCAGGTGGAGATCCACGTGCTGCAGGGCGAGCGCGAGATGGCCAGCTTCAACCGCACGCTGGGCCGCTTCAACCTCACCGGCATCCCGGCGGCCCCCAGCGGCACGCCGCAGATCGAGGTGACCTTCGACATCGACGCCAACGGCATCGTGCACGTGTCCGCCAAGGACCGCGGCACGGGCAACGAGCAGAAGATCGAGATCAAGAGCTCGTCGGGCCTGTCGGATGACGAGGTGAAGAATATGGTGGACGAGGCCGAGGCCCACGCCGAGGACGACAAGCGCCTGCGCGCGCTGGCCGACGCCCGCAACCAGTCCGAGGCCCGGGTGAACGAGGCCGAGCGCCAGATGAAGGACCACGGCGACAAGGTCGACGAGGCCCTGAAGTCGGAGCTGGAGCAGGCCATCCAGGCGGCTCGCGAGAGCCAGTCGGGCGAGGACGCCGCCTCCATCGAGGCCGCGACCGAGCGGGTCACCCAGGCCCTCCACAAGGTGTCCGAGCAGGTGTACCAGCGCGCTGCCGCAGATCAGCAGGGCGCGGGCGACACCGGCGAGGAGACGGTGGAGGACGCCGACTACGAGGTGATCGACGAGGACGAGCCGGCCCAGAAGGCCTAGGGGAATCCCGTTGACCACGGACGAGCACACAGGCGACGAGGTCGCTCCCGAGGAGCCCCAGGCGCCCGCCCCCGAGGCGGGCGCCTGGGGCCCTGAGGGCGAGGCCCACGACCAGAACGACGACCTCATGCGCGTGAGCGCGGAGCGGGACGAGTACCTGGACCAGCTCCAGCGCACCCGTGCCGACTTCGACAACTACCGCAAGCGCGTGGAGCGCGAGCGGCCGATGCTGGCCGCGGCCGGCGTGCGTGACCTGGTGGGCGAGCTGCTGCCCGTCCTCGACAACCTGGAGCGGGCGCTGGAGGCCCTGGTGGCCGCAGGCGACCAGGGCGCCCAGGGCATCGTGGCCGGGGTGGAGATGGTGAAGCAGCAGCTGGGCGCGCTGCTGGTGGGGCGCGGGGTGCAGGAGATCCCCGCCGAGGGCCAGGCCTTCGACCCCACCGTGCACGAGGCCGTGCAGGGCGTTCCGTCGCAGGAGCACCCTGAGGGCACCGTGGTGGCCGTGGTGGAGCGCGGCTACCGCATGTCCGACACCGTCATCCGCCCGGCGCGGGTGGTGGTGTCGCAGGGAGGGGAGCAGAGCTGAGCGAGAAGGACCTCTACCAGGTCCTCGGCGTGGCCGAGGACGCCGATTCGGATGCCATCAAGAAGGCCTACCGGGCCCTTGCGCGCAAGTACCACCCCGACGCCAACCCCGGCGACGCGGAGGCCGAAGAGCGCTTCAAGGAGATCTCGCACGCCAACGACGTGCTGTCCGACCCCGAGAAGCGCGAGGAGTACGACGCCCAGCGCCGGTTCGCGCGCATGGGCGGCGGCTACGGCGGCATGGGCGGAGACGCCGGTGGCGCCGGGTTCGGCGACCTGGGCGACATCTTCGGATCCATGTTCGGTGGCGGCGGCCGCGGGGGCCGTGGCGGCCGCGGCCCGTCGGGCGGTGCCCGGCGCGGCAAGGACCTGGAGGTGGAGGTGACCCTGTCGTTCGACCAGGCCATGTCCGGTGCCGAGGTGCCGGTGACCCTGGAGAAGACCGAGCCCTGTGCCACGTGCGCGGGGTCGGGCGCCACGCCCGGCAGCAGCCCGCGCCTGTGCGGCACCTGCGAGGGGCGGGGATCCATCGGCCGTGACATCGGCGGCTTCTCCATCCCCGAGGCATGCCCGGAGTGCGGTGGCGCGGGCACCATCATCGATGACCCCTGCACCGACTGCCGGGGCACGGGCCAGCGCTCGGCCGAGCGCCGTATCCGCGTGCGCATCCCGCAGGGCGCCAAGGACGGCACCCGCATCAAGCTGAAGGGCAAGGGCGGCGCCGGCATGCGCGGCGGCCCTGCCGGCGACCTGCACGTGGTCACCCGCGTGATGCCCAGCCCGGTGTTCACCCGCAAGGGCGACGACCTGGTGGTGGAGGTGCCGGTCACCTTCGCCGAGGCGGCGCTGGGCGCCAAGATCGAGGTCCCCACGCTGGACGGCCGCGTGAAGATCACGGTGCCGGCCGGCAGCCAGGACGGACGCACGCTGCGCGTGCCCGGCAAGGGGGCGCCCAAGCTCAACGGATCGGGGCAGGGCTCGCTGCTGGCCAAGCTGCGGGTGTCGGTGCCCACGTCGCTCAGCGACGAGCAGAAGGAGGCGCTGGAGGCCTTCGCGGCGCTGGACGGCGCCGATCCCAGGGAGAAGCTGTTCCGATGAGCCCGGACCGCACCCGCCCGGTGTTCATGATCGGCGTGGCCGCCGAGATGGCCGGCATGCATCCGCAGACGCTGCGCATGTACGAGCGCCGCGGGCTGGTGCAGCCGGGGCGCACCAAGGGGCGCACCCGGCTGTACTCCCAGGCCGACCTCGACCGCCTGCGCCGTATCCAGGCGCTTGGGGAGAGCGGTCTGAACCTGGCCGGCATCGAGCGCGTGCTGGAGCTGGAGCAGCAGCTGGAGCGCGCCACGCGGCGCATCCGCCAGCTGGAGCAGGAGATGCAGGCCCGCGTTGCCGACGCCGAGCGCACCATCGATGCGGCCCGGCGCGCCATGTCCACAGAGATCGTGCACGTGCGGACGGCGTCACCGCCGGCCGTGCGCGTGAAGCAGGTAATCCCCGCGGGGCTCCGCCCGGTGCCCCGCACCAACCAGACAGACCCCAGGAGGTCGAGTTAATGCCCGTAGACAAGCCCACTGAGCGCGCCGCAGAGGCCCTCGGGGCGGCCCAGACCCTCGCCGAGACGCGGGGCAACCAGCTGGTCGAGCCCGAGCACCTGCTGCTCGCGTTGCTCGACCAGCCGGAGGGCGTGGTGCAGCCGATCGTCGAGCGCGCCGGCGCCAACCC
>JADHKZ010000012.1 GCA_016780995.1 Thermoleophilia bacterium
TGTTCACGGGTCGCACCATCCGCGCCGCCATCGACGCGGTGTTCGACTACGGGCGCCCTCCCAAGGTGGAGTTGGCGGTGCTGGTGGACCGCGGCCATCGCGAGCTGCCCATCCGGCCCGACTACGTGGGCCGCAACCTGCCCACCGCCCGGGGCGAGCGCATCACGGTGCGTCTGGCCGAGGTGGACGGGCGCGATGAGGTGCTGCTGGAGGGGGCCGCATGAGCGCGCGCGCATCGCTGCTGGGCATCGCTGACCTGGGCGCCGACGACGTGGGGCGCATCCTCGACACCGCCGGCCGGTTCGGCCAGGTGATGGACCGCGACATCAAGAAGGTGCCCACGCTGCGCGGGCGCACCGTGGTGAACCTGTTCCTCGAGCCCTCCACCCGCACCAGCACGTCGTTCGAGCTTGCCGCCAAGCGCCTGTCGGCCGACGTGCTCAGCATAAAGGGCACCGGCACCAGCATGGACAAGGGCGAGACCCTCAAGGACACCATCCTCACGCTCGAGGCCTACGACCCCGACGTGTTCGTGATCCGGCACCCGCAGGTGGGTGCCTGCCGCCTGGCCGACGGCTACACCGATGCCTCGGTGGTGAACGCCGGCGACGGCACCGGTGAGCACCCCAGCCAGGCCCTGCTCGACCTCTACACGGTGCAGCGCGAGGTGGGCCCCATCAAGGGACTGCACGTGGCCATCGTGGGGGATGTGCTGCACTCTCGCGTGGCGCGATCGGGCATCCGGGCCTTCACGCTCATGGGCGCGAAGGTCACCGTGGTGGCCCCGCCCACGCTCGTGCCCCGGCACCTCGCCGAGGCCCTGGGCGCGGAGGTGTCGTCGGACATCCGGGACATCGCCGATGCCGACATCGTGTACGTGCTGCGCATGCAGCTCGAGCGCATGGGGGCGGGGGGGTTCGTTCCCTCGCTGGATGAGTACGCGCGGATGTACCAGGTGGACCATGCCCGGCTCCGGCCCGGCCAGCGCGTGATGCACGCGGGCCCGGTCAATCGCGGGGTGGAGATCAGCGGGGCGCTCGTGGACGATCCCGAGACGCTCATCGAGGCACAGGCGACCAACGGGGTGGTGGTGAGGATGGCGGTTCTCTATGACGTGGCCACGGGTGCGGCGGGCGGCTCCGCACAGGGTGACGCCGCGCTGGAGGCGGCATGACCACCATGGCGCCCAACCCTCGCGTGCGGCTGCCGCAGCGTCCCGGCGATCCTGCCAACGTGGTCATCCGTGGCGCGCGCATCCTTGATCCCGCTGCGGGCATCGACCGCGTGGGCGACCTGGTGGTCCGCGACGGCGTGATCGGGGGCGACCCCGCCGGGCTGGAGCAGGTGGATGGCACCGGGCTCACGGTGATCCCCGGCATCGTGGACGTGCACGTGCACCTGCGCACCCCCGGCAAGGAGCACGCCGAGGACATTGCGTCGGGAACGGCGAGCGCGGCCGCCGGGGGCGTGGTGGCCGTGCTGGCCATGCCCAACACCCAGCCGCCCACCGACAGCCCCAGCATCCTGGGGTCGCTGGTCGAGCGGGCCGGGCGTGAGGCGGTGGTGCCCACCGGGTTCATCCCGGCCATCACGGTGGGGCAGGCGGGCGAATCGCTCACCGAGCACGGCGACCTGGCCGAGGCCGGGGCGGCGGCGCTCTCCGACGACGGCGTGCCGGTGGCCAGCGCGCTGGTGATGCGGCGCGCGCTGCAGTACCAGCGGGCCACCGGGCTGCTGTTCACGCTGCACGAGGAGGACATGAGCCTCTCCGGCGCGGGCGTGATGCACGAGGGCGTGGTGTCGGCCCGCATCGGCCTGGCCGGCATCCCCGGCGTGTCCGAGGCGGTGCAGGTGGCGCGCGACTGCGCCTTGGCGGGCTACGAGGACGCCCGCATCCACATCTGCCACGTGTCGGCACGTGAGACGGTGGACGAGATCCGCAGCGCCAAGTCGCGCGGGGTCCAGGTGACCGCCGAGGTCACGCCCCACCACCTGCTGCTCACCGAAGATGCCGTGGGCGCCGACCCCGACCCGGCGCGGTTCAAGATGAACCCGCCCCTGCGGTCGGAGGCCGACCGCCAGGCACTCATCGAGGCCCTGGTGGACGGCACCATCGACGTCATCGCCACCGACCACGCGCCCCATCCGGCTGACGAGAAGGAGAACCCCTTCGCGGAGGCCCCCTTCGGAGTGATCGGACTGGAGACGGCCTTTGCCGCGTGCCACACCGAACTGGTGCAGGGCGGCCGGATGTCGCTGGAGGACCTGGTGGTGCGCATGAGCACGCGCCCTGCCGAGATCTTCGGCCTGCCCGTGCCATCCCTCGCCGACGGGGAGCGGGCCAACCTTGCGGTGTTGGACCTGGGGGCCACGGACCGCGTGGGGGACAGGCCCTACGCCAGCAAGTCCGCCAATGCCGCGTTCGAGGGCATGTTTTTCATCGGGAGGGTGGTCATGACCATCGCGGGCGGGCAGGACGTCTACCGGAGGGGCGCATGAGCGGCCGCCACCCGGCGCTGGCCGAGCGCGACGACGCCGGCCTGGTCATCGTGGATGTGCAGGAGGCATTCGCGCCCGTCATCGACGCCTTCGACGAGGTGGTGGCCAGTTGCGGCCTCCTTGCGGAGGGCTTCGGCGTGATGGGCCGCCCGGTCATCGTCACCGAGCAGTACCCCAAGGGGCTCGGCCACACGGTGGCCGCGCTGGCCGACCGGCTTCCCGCGGGAACGCCGGTCATCGAGAAGACCCGGTTCTCGGCATGCGGCGTGGAGGGATTCGAGGCCGCCTACGACACCGCGCGCTGCAACACGTGGGTGGTGTGCGGCGTGGAGACGCACGTGTGCGTCAATCAGACCGTGCATGACCTGCTGGCCCGCGGCGCGTCGGTGCACGTAGCGGCGGATGCCACCAGCTCGCGCACGGCGGCCAACCGCCGAGCGGGCCTGGACAAGGCCGCGCGGGCCGGGGCCCACGTGACCTCGGCCGAGATGGTGTTGTTCGAGATGCTCGGCCAGGCCGGCGGCCCGGAGTTCAAGGCGATCTCGGCGTTGGTCAAGTGATGGGCGCGGCCGTGATCGTGCTGGAGGACGGCATGGTGCTGCCGTGCCGGTCGGTGGGGGCGCCCGGCACAGCCCTGGGCGAGATGGTGTTCACCACCGGCATGAACGGCTACCAGGAGGCGGTGACCGACCCCTCGTACCTGGGGCAGGTGCTCGCCTTCAGCGCGCCGATGATCGGCAACTACGGCACCGGCGACCAGGCGCTCGAGAGCGGCCGCGTGTGGCCGTCGGCCGTCATCGCCACCCGTATCGGGGACAGCCCCGGCGTGGCGGGGCCAGTGGGCTTCCGCTCGTGGCTGGTGGCCCAGGGCGTGGTGGCCGTGGAGGACGCCGACACCCGGCGCCTGGTGCGCCACCTGCGCGACCACGGCGCCATGCGCGGCGGGGTGAGCACCGAGATGGGCGCCGAGGAGCTGCTGGCGCTGGTGCGCGCGCACCCGGTGCTGGACGGCCGCGACCTGTCCGCCAAGGCGGCGGGTGAGCGCCGCACGGTCGGCAGCGACGGCCCCACCGTGGTGGCCGTGGACTGCGGCATGAAGCAGGGCATACTCGACGGCCTCGCCGGGTCCGGCATGCGGGTGGAGGTGGTGCCCGCCGGCACCACGGCCGAGCAGATCCTGGGGCTGGGCCCCGACGGGGTGTTCATCAGCAACGGACCGGGAGACCCGGCGGCCTGCCGGCCGGTCATCGACGCGCTGTCCGGCGTGCTCGGGCAGGTGCCGGTGTTCGGCATCTGCCTGGGGCATCAACTGCTGTCGCATGCGCTGGGGCTCCGCACCGAGAAGCTCCCGTTCGGCCATCGCGGGGCAAACCACCCCGTGCAACGCGTGGAGGATGGCGTGGTGGAGATCACGGTGCAGAACCACGGCTACGCGGTGGTGGCCGACTCGCTGCCGGACGGCGTGCAGGTCACCCGCACCAGCCTGTTCGACGGCAGCGTGGAGGGCATCGCGGCCCCCGACCTCATGGCCTCATCGGTGCAGTACCACCCCGAGGCGCGCCCCGGTCCCCACGACGCGGCCTACCTGTTCCGTGCCTTCCGCGACCGGGTGGCCGCCTGATGCCCCGCCGCGAGGACATCCGCACCATCATGGTGCTGGGCAGCGGGCCCATCGTCATCGGGCAGGCCGGTGAGTTCGACTACTCGGGAACCCAGGGCTGCCGCGCGCTTCGCGACGAGGGCTACCGCATCGTGCTGGTCAACTCCAACCCGGCCACCATCATGACCGACCCCGGCGTGGCCGACCGCACCTACGTGGAGCCGCTCGACGTGGAGGCGGCCGAGCGCATCATCCAGGCCGAGCAGCCCGACGCCATCCTGCCCACCCTCGGCGGGCAGACCGCGCTGAACCTGGCCATCGACCTGGCCGAGGCCGGCATCCTGGAGCGGCACGGCGTGGAGCTGATCGGGGCCGACGTGGACGTGATCCGCCGGGCCGAGGACCGCGACCTCTTCAAGGACTGCATGCGCGAGGTGGGCGTGCCGGTGCTCGACAGCCGCATCGCCACCGACGTCGAGTCGGCCCGTGCGGGGGCGGAGGATCTGGGGTACCCCATCATCCTTCGCCCGGCGTTCACGCTGGGCGGCGAGGGCGGCGGCGTGGCCCTCACCCCGGCGGACCTCGAGGTGGTCGCCGCCAACGCGCTGGCGGCCAGCCCCATCTCGCAGGTGCTCATGGAGCGCTCGGTCACGGGCTGGGACGAGATCGAGCTCGAGGTCGTGCGCGACCGCAACGACAACGCCGTGATCGTGTGCACCATCGAGAACCTCGACCCGATGGGAGTGCACACCGGCGACTCGGTCACGGTGGCCCCGGCCATGACACTGGACGACCGCGAGCAGCAACTGCTGCGCGACGCCGCCATTCAGGTGGTGCGCGCGGTCGGGGTGGAGACCGGCGGCGCCAACGTGCAGTTCGCGCTCAACCGCGCCACCGGCGAGATGGTGGTCATCGAGATGAACCCGCGGGTGTCGCGCTCGTCGGCCCTGGCGTCCAAGGCCACGGGCTTCCCCATCGCGCGCATCGCGGCACGGCTGGCGGTGGGCTACACGCTGGATGAGCTGCCCAACGACATCACCAAGGTCACCCCGGCCTCGTTCGAGCCCACGCTCGACTACGTGGCGGTCAAGGTGCCGCGCTTTGCGTTCGAGAAGCTCACCGAGGACCGCGTGCCCCTGTCCACCTACATGCAGAGCGTGGGGGAGGTGCTGTCGCTGGGCCGCACGTTCGGCGAGGCCCTGGGCAAGGCGCTGTCGGCCCGCGAGCTGGATGCCCGCCTGGATGAGCCGGACTCCGTCGACCAGGCGCTGGAGCGGCTGGCCAAGCCCTCGTGGGATCGCTTCGACCTGATGATGTGGGCGGCCCGTCGTGGCGCGGACGCCGATGCGCTCCATGGCGCCACGGGCGTGCACCCGTGGTTCTGCCACGAGATCGTGGCCCTCGCCACCGCGGGCGATGACCTGCCCGCCGACCTCGGCGCCATTGGTCGCGACACCATGCTCGACGCCCGGCGCCGCGGCCTGACCGACCGCGACATCGCCGCGCGTACCGGGGCCACCGAGGCCGCGGTGGGGCGTCGTCGTCACGAGCTGGGCGTGCGGCCCGCGTACCGCGCGGTCGACACCTGCGCGGCGGAGTTCGCGGCGGTCACTCCGTACTTCTACGGCACGTACGGAACCGAGGGGGAGGCGGGCCCGCTCGACCGTCCGTCCGTGGTGGTGCTGGGGTCGGGGCCCAACCGCATCGGGCAGGGCATCGAGTTCGATTACTGCTGCGTGCACGCTGCGCAGACGGCCCAGGAGATGGGCTACGCGGCCATCATGGTCAACTGCAATCCCGAGACGGTGTCAACGGACCACGGCATCAGCGACCGCCTGTACATGGAGCCGGTCACCCTGGATGCCGTGCTCGACATCTGCCTGGCGGAGCAGCCGGTGGGGGTCATCGCGCAGCTGGGCGGGCAGACGCCACTGCGGCTGGCCGCTCCGCTGCAGCAGGCGGGGATCCCGGTGCTGGGCACGCCGCCCGACCGCATCGACCTGGCAGAGGACCGCGGGCGCTTCGGCGCGCTCCTCGGCGAGTTAGGGCTGCAGGCGCCCCCATGGGCCATGGCCGAGGGCGAGGACGAGCTCCTGGCCGCCGCCGAGCAGGTGGGGTACCCGGCGCTGGTTCGCCCCAGCTACGTGCTGGGCGGGAGGGCCATGGCCATCGTGTCCGGGCCAGAGGAGCTGCGGGCCTGGATGGCGCGCGAGAAGCCGCAGGGGCAGGTGATGGTGGACCGGTTCCTCGCCGGTGCCACCGAGGTGGACGTGGACGCCCTGTCCGACGGCGACAGCACCTGGATCGCCGGCGTGATGGAGCACGTGGAGGAGGCCGGAGTGCACTCGGGTGACTCGGCGTGCGTGTTGCCGCCCCAGGGCATCGACGCGGCCGGGGTGGCCGACGTGCGCCGGCAGGCCGCGCTGCTGGCCGAGGCCATCGGGGTGAAGGGCCTCCTGAACGTGCAGTTCGCCCTGCGCGACGGCACGGCGTACGTGATCGAGGCAAACCCCCGGGCGTCGCGCACCGTGCCGTTCGTGGCCAAGGCCACCGGAGTGCCCGTGGTGCGCCATGCCGTGCGCCTGATGCTGGGCGAGCGCATCGCCGACCTGGACCTGCCCCGGGGCGATTCCATGCGGCATGTGGCCGTGAAGGAGGCCGTGCTGCCGTTCGCGCGCTTCCCGTGGGCCGACCCGGTCCTGGGCCCCGAGATGCGGTCCACCGGCGAGGTCATGGGCATCGGCGCCACCTTCACCGAGGCCTTCGCCAAGGCCCAGCGCGGCGCCCGGCAGGCGCTACCGCGCTCCGGCAGCGTGTTCCTGTCGGTGCGGGACGAGGACAAGCCACGTGTGGGCGCCCTGGCCGGTGCCATCCATGCGGCCGGGATGGAGATCGTGGCCACCGGGGGCACGGCCGCGGCCGTGGCCGCCGCCGGCGTGCCGGTGCGCGAGGTCAACAAGATCTCCGATGGCCCGCCGCACGTGGAGGAGCTCATCCTCGGCGGGGAGGTGGCCATGGTGGTGTGCACCCCCAGCGGCCGGGGAGACCGCGCCGACGGCGCCATCATCCGCCGCGCGGCCGTGCGCGCCGGCGTGCCCTGCATCACCACGATCGAGGCCGCCGAGGCCGCCGGGCAGGCGATCGGCGCGGATCCGTCGGCCGTGGCCCCGGTGGCGCTGCAGGACCTGGCCGCCCCCTGACACGCATGTCATGCCGCCCCGACCCGGGGTTGGCATGACGCGTGGCCGGGGGTACAGTCGCGCTCCTATGGCGACTCCCTCAAAGGTCGGGCAGACCCCCCAGCGCTCTCTCGACCAGAGGATGGACGCGCTCCGCCGGGCCAACGAGATCCGTTCCCTGCGCGCCCAGTTGAAGAAGGACCTCAAGTCGGGTGCGCTGTCGGTGGACGCGGTCATCGAGTCGCCGCCCGACTACGTGCTGACCGCCAAGGTGTTCGACATGATCGTGGCGGCGCCGAAGTACGGGAAGGTCAAGGCCACCCGCCTGCTCAACCAGTGCCGCATCTCCCAGGGCAAGACCCTCGGGGGGCTGTCCGAGCGGCAGCGGGGCGAGCTGGTCGAGCTGCTTCGCCTCCGGTAGCCGCCCGCACCCGCGTGTTCGTGGTGTCGGGGCCGTCCGGCGCCGGCAAGGGAACCCTCATCCGGGGCGCGCTGGAGCACGTCCCCGACCTGGCAGTGGCGGTGTCGGCCACCACCCGCGCCATGCGTCCGGGCGAGGTGGATGGGCGTGAATACCACTTCATGAGCAGGGCGGAATTCGCCCGGCTGGTGGAGCAGGGGGCATTCCTCGAGCACGCGGAGTTCGCGGGCAACCGCTATGGAACGCTGTCCACCGAACTGGACCGCATCACCGGCACGGGGCGGTCGGTCATCCTGGAGATCGAGCTGCAGGGCGCGCGCAACGTGCGGCGGGTGAGGCCGGATTCCATCTCGGTGTTCATCGAGCCGCCGTCGCTGGAGGAGCTCGCCCGGCGGCTGCGCCTGCGCGCCACCGACGCCGAGGAGGAGATCGAGGCCCGCCTCGAGGTCGCCCGCACCGAGGTCTCCGCCCGTGACGAGTTCGACCACGTCATCCTCAACGATGACGCCCATCGCGCCACCGACGAGCTCGTCTCCGTCATCCGCGCCGCCACCGGCTCGTAGCCCGACACTCCCTCTCAGCCCGACACCCCTCCTCAGCCCGACGCCATGGGGTGGGTGGCATCGGCCTTCTCCCTTCTGAACGGTCGTACGACCGATGCCACCCACCCCATGGCTACCCCCTGCATGACGGCGCGCAGGCCGGGGGGTCGGATCTTCGTCCGTACGACCGTTCAGAAGGGAGAAGGGCGAAGATCCGACCCCCCGGGCGTTACGGAGCAAGGGGTTGGCCGAAGGGTGAGTGCACGGGGAATTGCGCGGTGACGGGGGGACGGGTCTAGCCTTCCGGGGGATGGCCGAGATCCTGATGGGCGTGACGGGCGGCATCGCCGCGTACAAGAGCCTCGACGTGTTGCGGATCCTGCAGCGTCAGGGGCACGGCGTGAGCGTGGTCATGACGCACACCGCCGAGCGGTTCGTGGGCAGCGCGTCGTTCTCCGCGCTGTCGGGGCGCGAGGTGGGCACCCACCTGTTCGGTGACGCCGAGCAGCCGGGGTACCACCACCTCGACGTGAACGACGGCAAGGACATCATGCTGGTGGCCCCCGCGTCGGCCAACACCATCTCGCAGATGGCGTCGGGCGCGGCGAGCAGCCTGCTCACGTCGTGCTACCTGGCCTTCCGGGGCCCCGTGGTGGTGGCCCCGGCCATGAACACCTCCATGTGGCTGCACCCGGCGACCGCGCGCAACATCAACACCCTGCGCGCGGATGGCGTGCACCTGGTGGAGCCCGAGAGCGGGCTCCTGGCCGATGGCGCCGTGGGGCCCGGGCGCCTGGCCGAGCCCAACGTCATCGTGGCCGCCGTAGAGGCCGTGCTTGCCGGGGCGCCGTCCCGGCGTGACCTGGCCGGCGTGCGGGTGCTGGTGTCGGCCGGCGGCACCCGCGAACCCATCGACGCCGTGCGCTACGTGGGCAACCGGTCCAGTGGCCGCATGGGCTGGGCGCTGGCCGCGGCCGCCCGGGACCGCGGTGCCGATGTGACGGTGGTACAGGCCAATGTGGACCTGCCCCGCGAGCCGGGCATCCGGTACGTGGATGCCCCCACTGCGGCCGCCATGCACGATTCCTGCCGGGCGGAGTTCCCGCAGTGCGACATGCTCATCATGTGCGCGGCGGTGGCCGACTACCGGCCGGTGGCGGCAGCCGATGGCAAGCTGGACAAGAGCACGGCCGACGCCCTCACGGTGCAGATGGAGCGCACCACCGACATCCTGGCCGAGCTCGCGGCCCTGCGCGACGAGCAGGTGCTGGTGGGGTTTGCCGCCGAGCACGGGCCCGCGGGGCTGGAGCGCGCGCGTGGCAAGCGCACCCGCAAGGCCGTGGACATCGTGGTGCACAACGACGCCGCCGTGGAGGGCGCCGCCTTCGAGGGCCCGGACAACGTGGTCACCATCATCGGCCCGGGTGATGCCGAGGAGGCCCTTCCGCGCATGTCCAAGCGGCAGTGCGCGGAGCGCATCCTCGATGCGGCTCGCCCCTTGGTGCACGCCGGAACCGTCACCGCCTAGCCCGCGGCCCGCCGCGGTAACCTGACCGGAGATGGACGAGGGCGTCGGGGCATACGAGTGGTTCCAGCGGGGCATGGAGCTCATGCGCTCCCGCGATTTCCATCCCGCGGCCGTGGCGCTCGAGCAGGCCAAGAAGCTCGAGCCCGACAAGGCGTCCATCCGCGAGGCCCTGGGACGGGCCTACCTGTCCACCCGCCAGTTCCGCCGCGCGGCCGATGAGTTCGAGGTGGCCGTGGAGATCCAGCCCACCGACCACTACGCGCACTACTGCCTGGGGCGGGCGTACCGTGGCCTCGGTCAGGAGGACCGCGCCGAGCGGCACTACGAGCTGGCGCGCTGCCTGGGGTCGAAGCTGGCGTAGGCCGTCGCCTGCGGCGGGGGACCCACGCCCTGGCCGTCCGGCACCTCGAACCCCAGGCGCAGGATGCCCTCGAAGCTCTCGTCCACGTAGGTGGAGAGCAGGCCGAGGAGGCCGTCCAGCCCGTCCGCGCCCAGCACAGAGGTCTCGGCCTCGGCGATCATCCACAGGTCACCGGCGTCATCGGCGGCGAACCGCCAGTGGCGCATCTCAAGGTTCTTGCGGAGCGCGCGCATGTACACCTGCGCGTGCGCCCGGTCGGGGCCCCGCATGAAGAAGGCGCGCATGGCCAGGGTGCGCTCGCCGGCGGCAAGCGCCACGGCCACCACCCCGCGCTTGGCGGACGGCACGCGCACTGACCAGTCGGAGGGGCCCATGCGCTCGGCGTCCACGCCGATCCCGTCCAGCCACACCTGCACCAGCGCCGCGCCGTCGTCCATGCGTCAACGGTACCGGGCGCGGCCCGTACCATCGGGTCGTGCGGATCGTGCTCCAGCGGGTGACGCGTGCGTCGGTGTCGGTGGCAGGGGAGGAGGTGTCCCGGATCGGCCGCGGCTACCTCCTGCTGGTTGGCGTCGAGCACGGGGATGACGAGGTGGTTGCGGCCCGCATGGCGGCCAAGGTGGCGGCCCTCAGGCTCTTCCCCGGCGACGCTGACCGCGGCTTCGACCGGTCCCTGCTGGACGTGGGCGGGCAGGCCCTGGTGGTGAGCCAGTTCACCCTCATGGGGGACGTGCGCCGGGGGAACCGGCCCTCGTGGGCCGCGGCCGCGCCGCCCGACGAGGCGGCCCCGGTGGTGCACGCATTCGCCCGGGCGCTGGGCGAGGCGGGCGTTCCGGTGGGGCAGGGCGTGTTCGGCGCCATGATGGAAGTGGCCCTGGTGAACGACGGCCCGGTGACCCTGGATCTGCGCTTGGGACCGGAGGATCGGTCGTGATACCCTCGCCGCGTCGCCGGCAGTACACAGGTGGCACCCGGAGGAGCGGGTCGGGAGACCCGCTTTTTTCTTGGCATCACACGATGAGCGGAGCACCCGACGCCCGAGACGGCCACACAGATCGAGCAGCAGGTGGAGGACCTCCTCGCACGGGAGATCCCCGATGTCGACCTGCGTGCGGTCGGAGTGGGCGGACGGGCCGGATCGGGTGTGCTCACCGTGGTCATCGACCATCCGGTGCGGGTGGACCACGAACTCTGCGCGCGCGTCACGAGGGTGCTGGACGACGCCGGGCTGCGTGATCGCTACGCGGTGGAGGTATCATCGCCGGGTCCGGAGCCACCGCTCAGGACCACCCGCCATTTTGTCGCCGCCATGGGCGAGACGGTGAAGCTGGCGGTCGATCCCGGTGCGGTGCCGGGCGCGGGGAAGTCGGTGTCGGGGACGCTCACCTCGGTGGGCGACGATGACCTCACGGTCGACACCCCGACGGGGCAGGTCGTCGTGCCGCGCGATGCGGTGCGGAGGGCACGCATGGTGAAGAGGAGCAACTAGGTGAACCGCGAGATCATCGAGGCGATCAAGCAGATCGAGCGCGAGAAGGGGATCAACTCCGAGACCCTGCTGGTGGCGCTCGAGGACGCGCTCCTCGCCGCGTATCGCAAGACCCCCGGGGCCGTGGAGTGGGCCCGCGTGGACATCGACCGGGACACCGGCGAGATGCAGGTGAACCAGCTGGTCCTGGCCGAGGGCCAGGAACTGGTCACCCTGCCGCGCCCCGAACCCGAGATCCCCGAGGGCGTGGACCCCGAGGAGTTCGAGCCGCCGCCCCCGGACATCGACTGGTCGGCGTACGGGCCCGACGCGATCCGGCCCGTCAGCGTGACCACCGACAACTTCGGCCGCATCGCCGCGCAGACCGCCAAGCAGGTCATCCTGCAGCGCATCCGCGAGGCCGAGCGCGAGATGATGTACGACGAGTACGTGGACCGCGTGGGTGAGGTGGTCAACGGCATCATCCAGCAGTCCGACCACCGCTACACGCTGGTGGACCTGGGCCGCGTGGAGGCCCTGCTGCCGGCCAGCGAGCAGGTGCCGGGCGAGCGCTACGACCACGGCGCCCGCATCAAGGCCGTCATCGTGGACGTGCGGTCCTCAAACAAGGGGCCGCAGGTCATCCTGAGCAGGCGCTCCGACGAGATCATCAAGCGCCTCTTCGAGCTCGAGGTGCCCGAGATCGCCGACGGCCTCGTGGAGATCCGCAACGTGGCCCGCGAGGCCGGCTGGCGCTCCAAGATCGCCGTCATCTCCAACGTCCAGGGCGTCGACCCGGTGGGCGCCTGCGTGGGCCCCCGCGGCTCGCGCGTGCGCATGGTGGTGTCCGAGCTGCGCGGCGAGAAGATCGACATCATCCCGTTCAACGACGAGCCCGCCCGCTATGTGGCCAAGGCGCTCTCGCCGGCCCGCGTGCGCGAGGTGCTGGTGGACGACGAGGCCCGCCAGGCCGTGGTCATCGTGCCGGACGACCAGCTGTCGCTGGCCATCGGCAAGGAGGGCATGAACGCCCGCCTGGCAGCACGCCTCACGGGCTGGCGCATCGACATCAAGAGCGAGTCCACGTTCGCCGCCGAGGAGGGGGGCGACGAGTTCTCCGACGAGCTCGAGGGCGGCGTGCAGCGCTGCGCGCACATCCTGCAGAACGGTCGCCGCTGTCCCAACGCGGTGGTGCCGGGCACGCGGTACTGCGCACTGCCCGGCCACGACCAGCCGCAGGCCGCCCCGCCGGCCGCCGACGGCGACGCGCCGGAGCCCGAAGCCGCCCCTGAGGCGGACGCGGCTCCCGAGGCAGAGCCCGCCCCGGAGGCGGAGGCGCTGGAGGCACCGGCCGGTGAGGTGGTGGCCGAGGTCGCCGCGGACGGGGAGGCGGCGGACGAGTGAGGGCGTGCGTGCAACCGGCAGCGGACCCGAGCGCATGTGCCTCGGGTGCGGTCGGCGTGCGCCCAAGCGCGACCTGGCGCGGTACGTGGCGGTCCCGGAGGGCGGCGGCATGGTGCTGACCCGCGATCACGGGGCGTCCATGCCGGGGCGCGGCCTGTACACATGCCGTTCGGGCGCGTGCTTTCAGCGCGCAACCGAGCGCAGGGGGTTCGCGCGCGGCGCGCGCGGCCCGGTGGTGGTTGATGCAGCACTTGCAGGGGAGTTCGGAGACGGAGAGGCGGTGAGCGGCGCATGAGCGAGAAGAAGCGGGTCTACGAGATCGCCAAGGAGGAGGGCCTCCCCAGCGCAAACGTGCTGCAGCGGCTGCAGCGCGGCGGCTTGGACGTGAAGACCGCGTCGTCCACCGTCGACGTGGCCTGGGCCCTGCACATCCTCGCCCCCAACCGGCACCCGAAGCCGGAGGGTGAGATGCCCCAGCCGGCCCCGCCCAAGAAGAAGAAGGCCGCCCCCAAGAAGAAGGCCGAGGAGGCCCCTGCTGCAGAGGCCCCTGCGGAGCCCGTGGCCCCTGCGGCGCCCGAGCCCGTGGCGGCCCCTGAGCCCGTGGCGGAGCCCGCGCCCGCCCCGGTGGCCAAGGAGCCCGAGCCCGTGGCCCAGGAGCCCGTGGCGGAGCCCGCGACCGAGGCGGAGGTCGCGCCGGAGCCCGAGGTGGCGCCCGAGCCCGCGGCCGAGCCCGAACCCGTGGCCGAGGCCGAGCCCGAGACGGAGCCCGAGGCCCCTGCAGGGGAGCCGCCGGCAGCGGATGAGCCCGCCTCATCGGGTGAGCGCATCCCGCCCAAGCGCGCACCCGAGAAGATCGTGCTGCCGCCGCCCCGGCGCGACAGCCCGCCCCCCGAGCCGAAGGCCCCCGCGCCGTCGAGCACCGGCGGGTACGGGGCCGGTCCGGGGTCGGGGCATCCCGGCGATCGTGGCCGGTCCGGCACCCTGCCGCCGCGCGGCACGGGCGGCATCGGTCGTCCGGGTGGGGGAGGCCGCGGGCGCAAGCGGCGCGTGGTCATCGACGCCCAGGCGGGTCGCCGCCAGGGCGGCGGCGGCCGGGACCGACGCGACCGCCGCGGTGGTGGTGGGGGCGGCCAGGACCAGCAGGCCCAGGCGCCCATCGACCACGCCAGCCTGCCGCCCGCCGAGATCCGCTCGGGCGCCACGGTCAAGGAGATCGCCGAGGGCCTCGGCATCCCCACCGCCCAGATCATCAAGTTCATGATGGGCATGGGCGAGCTGGTCACCATCACCCAGTCGCTGTCGGATGACGCCATCGAGCTGGTGGCGGCCGACATCGAGCGCAAGATCACCATCATCCACGCCGAGGAGGAGCCCGACCTCGAGGTGCTGGTGGAGGACGACCCAGCTGACCTCGCGGCGCGTGCGCCGGTGGTCACCGTGATGGGTCACGTGGACCACGGCAAGACATCGCTCCTGGACGCCATCCGGCGCACCGAGGTGGCCGCGGGGGAGGCCGGTGGCATCACCCAGCACATCGGCGCCTACCAGGTGCACCACAACGCGCGCGAGGTGACGTTCCTCGACACGCCGGGCCACGAGGCGTTCACCGCCATGCGCGCCCGCGGCGCCAAGATCACCGACGTGGCGGTCATCGTGGTGGCGGCCGATGACGGCGTGATGCCGCAGACGATGGAGGCCATCGACCACGCCAAGGCGGCCGAGGTGCCGTTCGTGGTGGCCATCAACAAGATCGACAAGGAGAACGCCAACCCCGACAAGGTGAAGCAGGAGCTCTCCACCCATGAGGTCATTCCCACGGACTGGGGCGGCGAAACGGAGTTCGTGAACGTGTCCGCGCAGCGCGGTGACGGCCTGGACGAGCTACTGGAGACCGTATTGCTGGTGGCGGACGCCGACGCCGACCCCAAGGCCAACCCGCGGGCGGAGGCATCGGGCACCGTGGTGGAGTCGCGCCTCGACCCGGGCCGCGGGCCGGTGTGCACCCTGCTGGTGCAGCGGGGCACCATGCGCGTTGGCGACATCCTCGTGGTGGGAGAGACCTTCGGGCGCGTGCGCGCCATGCTCGACTACAACGGCGAGGCCCTGTCGGAGGCCACGCCGTCCGTCCCGGTGGAGATCCTGGGCCTCGACGGCGTACCGGCCGCCGGCGAGAAGTTCCGCGTGGTGGAGAACGAGCGCATGGCCCGGCAGATCTCGGCCACGCGCAGCCAGCGCCTGCGTTCGGAGGAGCTGGCCAACCGGCGCCCCGTGTCTCTGGAGGACCTCTTCGCCCGCATCCAGGAGGGGGGGCTCAAGGAGCTCAACCTCATCATCAAGGGCGATGTGCAGGGGTCGGTGGGCGCGCTGGAGGATGCCCTCAACAAGGTGGAGCAGACCGAGGTGCGCCTGCGCATCATCCACACCGGCGTGGGTGCGGTGAACGAGAGCGACGTCATGCTGGCCGCTGCGTCACAGGCCATCATCATCGGCTTCAACGTGCGCCCCCGTCCCGAGGCCAAGGTGCTGGCCGAGCGCGAGGGCGTGGACGTGCGCACCTATCGCGTCATCTACCGGGCGATCGAGGACGTGCGAGACGCCCTGGTGGGCCTGTTGGAGCCGGATATCGTGGAGGAGCCCCTGGGTTCGCTTGAGGTGCGCGCCACCTTCAAGGCCAGTCGCCTGGGCACCATCGCCGGTTGCTACGTGTTGGAGGGCCTCGCCCGGCGCGGGGCCGACTGCCGCCTGGTGCGGGACGGCACAGTGGTGCACGTGGGCAAGATCGGGTCGCTGCGCCGCGTGGACGAGGACGTGCGCGAGGTGCAGCAGGGCTTCGAGTGCGGCGTGCTGCTTGACGACTACAACGACGTCAAGGAGGGCGACGAGATCGAGGTCTTCGAGCTCAAGGAGGTCGCCCGCACGGCCCAGGCCGCCGCGCCCGCGACCGCCGAGGCCGCCGAGTAGGCCGCGCGGCGGCCGCGCACATGGCAGCCGGGTTCGTGGGAATCCTCACGGCGGACCTGCACCTCCCCGGCGCTCACTCCCTCAAGGAGAAGCGGCGCGAGGTGCTGCGCGTGCGGAGCGCCCTGGCCCGCCACTGCGGCGCCAGCGTGGCCGAGGTGGACCACCACGACGCCTGGCAGCGCTGCCGCATCTCGCTTGCGCTGGTGGCCCGTGAGGCCGGCGAGGCGGCGGAGGGGCTGGAGCGGGCGTCGCGTCGCCTCGCCACCGACCCCGAGTGGCAGGTGCTCTCCGAGGAGCGCGAGGTGATCGACGTGGAGGAGGGCGCGGCATGAGCGCATCCGGCCAGCGCCGAAGGCGCGCCAACGAGGCCATCCGGGAGGTCATCGGGCAGGCCCTGCTCACCGACCTCTCCGATCCCCGCCTGGAGATGGTCACCATCACGTCCGTGGAGACCAGTCCCGACCTGGGGCATGCGCGGGTGTACTGGACGGTGCTCCCTCCGGACCGCGCCGACGCGGCCGCCGCGGGCCTCGACTCCGCCCGCGGGGTGCTGCAGGGCAAGGTGGGACGTGCGCTGGGCAGCCGCCAGACCCCGCGACTGCAGTTCGTGCGCGATGAGCTGCAGGAGCGTGCCCGGCGCCTGACGGCGCTCATCGACGACGTGGCCCCGCCGGACCCGCCGCCGGGCCCGGCCCCGGACGCTGACGCGTGAGCCGGCACCCGCATCACCACCGGCCCGAGGGGGAGAGGGTGCACGCCCAGGCGGTGGCCCGGGCCCTTGCACCGCCGCCGCGCCGGTTCACGGTGACCACCCACCGCAAGCCCGATGGCGACGCGGCCGGGTCGATGATCGCCATGGCGCGCATCCTGCAGGGCCTGGGGCACGACGTCCGCATGTGGCACGTGGAGGGGCCGGGGCTCCCGCCGGACCTGGCCTGGCTCCTCGAGGATGGCGAGGAGGTGATGTCGGGGCCGGTGCCGGATGCGGCGGAGCGGGCCCTGGTGAGCGTGGACGCCGCCACGTCGCACCGGGTGTCCGACGACGACCCGGCCACGCTGGGCACGCCCATCATCAACATCGACCACCATCATGACGACCCTGCCTGGGGCGACATCAACCTCATCGACGGCTCGGCCTCGAGCACTGCTGAGCTGGTGGTGCGGGTTGCCGACGCCCTGGGCGCGCCGATCGACGCCCGCATCGCGCTCCCGCTGTACGTGGGCCTGGTCACCGATACGGGGCGCTTCTCGTACTCGAGCACCGGGCCCGAGGCCCATCGGGTGGCGGCCCGCCTGGTGGACGCGGGCGTGGATCCCGGGGAGGTGTACCGGCGCGTGTACGAGGGCATCCCGCTCGGCGACCTGCGCCTGGCGGGCCGCGCCATCGCCGGTGCCCGCAGCGAGCTGGGCGGGCGCCTGGTGGTGGCGGTGATCACCCGTGCCGACATGGAGGCATCGGGCGGCAGCGACTCCGACGGCGTGGCCGAGGCCCTGCGGTCGGCGCGCGGCGTCCTGGTGTCGGCGGTCATCCGTGAGGTGGCCGACGGCGAGTGGCGGGTCGCCGCGCGTGCATCCGGCGACGCGGTGGACGTGTCGGCCATCGCGGCGGCGGAAGGCGGGGGAGGGCACCGCGCCGCGGCGGGATTCACCTCGCACCGGTCGCCCGACCAGATCATCGACCTCATCCGCGCGGGCATGGCAGCTCAGGGGGCGTGAGTGGCGCGCGCGGATGACGGGCCGCCGCGCGCGATCCTGGTGGACAAGCCTGCCGGCATGACCTCCCACGACGTGGTGTCCGCCTGCCGTCGCGGCCTCGACCGCCCACGCGTGGGCCACACGGGCACGCTCGACCCGTTCGCCACCGGGCTGCTGGTGATGCTCGCCGGCAGGGCCACCCGCCTGGCGCCGTACCTGAGCGGGCTCCCCAAGACCTACCGGGCGGGCATCCGGTTGGGTGCCCGCTCGGAGTCGGGTGATCCCGAGGGGCCCATCACGCCCGGGGGCCAGGCTCCCGACGAGGCCGTCCTGCGCTCCGCCCTGCGCGCGATGGTGGGCACATCGCAGCAGCAGGTGCCGGCGCTGTCGGCGGTGAAGGTGGACGGCGAGAGGCTGTATGCCGTGGCCCGGCGGGGTGGCGAGGTCGAACGTCCCACGCGAACGGTGGTCGTGGACCGCGCGGATCTGGTGTCCTACGACCCGATGACGGGCATGGCCGATGTGGAGATCCGCTGCGGGGCGGGCACGTACGTGCGCCAGCTGGCGGTGGACGTGGGTGAGTCACTGGGATGCGGCGGCTACTGCGCGTCGCTGCGGCGCACCGAGGTGGGGGACCTCTCGGTTGATCGAGCCGTGCCGCCCGATCGGCTGTCGCCCGGGGATGGCGTGGACCCCGCGGAGGTGCTGGGGCACCTTCCGATGGTGCGGCTGGACGACCGCGCCGCCGCCGACGTGCTGCACGGCCGACCGGTTCCGGGCGCGCCGGACGGCGCCGAGGGGCCCGTGGCGCTGGTGGCCGGTGACGCCCTGCTGGCGGTGGCCCAGGCCGACCGCGGGATGCTGCGGCCACGGGTGGTGCTGGCCGGATGAAGCGCTACCAGTCCATCGGCGAGCTTCCCCTGGGTGAGGAGCGCCGCGTGGTGGCCATCGGCACCTTCGACGGCGTGCACCTTGGGCACCAGGCCATCATCGGGCGCGCCATCGAGCGCGCGCGGGAGCGGGGCCTGCAGTCCATGGTGCTCACGTTCGAGCCCAACCCGTTGTCCATCCTGCGCCCCGAGCTTGCCCCGAAGGTGCTCACCGAGCCGGCGTTCAAGGCGCAGCTCATCGAGGCGCTGGGGGCCGATGCGCTGCTGGTGGTGCCGTTCACGGAGGCCTTCGCACGCATCCGGGCCGACCGGTTCGCCGAGATGCTGGGCTCGGCGCCGCTCAGCGCCGAGAGCATCGTGGTGGGGGCCAACTTCCGGTTCGGCCATGGGGGCTCCGGCACGGTGGCGTACCTGCAGCGCCTTGGGCGCGCGCGCGGGCTGATCGTGGAGAGCCCCTCGACGGTCGTGAGCGACGACGGCAAGCCGGTCTCCTCCACCCGCGTGCGCCGCCTGGTGGCCCAGGGGCAGGTGGCCGAGGTGGTGCCCCTGCTCGGCCGTCCGCATTCGGCCGAGGGCATGGTGGTGCCCGGCGAGCAGAGGGGGCGCGAGATGGGGCTCCCCACCGCGAACGTGTCGGTGCCGCTCGAGGTGGCTCTGCCCACGCGCGGGGTGTACGCCGGGCGGGTGGTGCTGGCGGGCGGCAGGTACCCCGCCGCCATCAACCTGGGCTACTCACCCACGTTCGCCGACGAGGACGACCCGCCGCTGCGCCTGGAGGCGTTCATCCTCGACTACGGCGGGGCCGACCTGTACGGCCAGCGCATCCGGGTGGAGTTCCTGGAGCGGCTGCGCGACGAGCAGCGATTCCCCACGCCCGGCGAGCTCGTGGCGCAGGTGCAGGCCGACGTGGAGCGCACGCGCCAGGTGGCGGCGAGGGCCTGATACGCTCCACGGCCACATTGACCCGGGAGCGGCCACGGCTGCCCCGCGGCCGGACATGGAGCAGACATACATGCTGGACAAGGACACCAAGGCGGGCGTCATGGCGCCGCACCGCCAGCACGACACGGACACGGGTTCCCCGCAGGTCCAGGTCGCGATCCTCACGGAGAGGATCAACCAGCTCACGGAGCATCTCAAGGTGCACCACAAGGACCATCACTCCCGGCGCGGCCTCCTCACCATGGTTGGGCGCCGCCGCCGGCTCCTGAGCTACCTCGAGAAGAAGGACGTGAACGCGTACCGCGAACTCACAGACTCGCTCGGCCTGCGCAGGTAGGCCAACCGGGGCGCAGGATGCGCCCGTGACGGCGGGTCGCCCGGATGGCGACGCCGCATGATGAGCCGTGCAGGGGCACGGCGTGAAGGGATGAGGAACGTAATGGCAGAGAAGGGCCCTGACGCCACGCGCGTCGTCGCCGACATCGGCGGACAGGAAATCATCTTCGAGACCGGGCGCCTGGCCAAGCAGGCCAACGGCTCGGTCGTGGTGCGCTCCGGTGACAGCATGGTGCTGGTCACGGCCGTGGGCGCGCGCCAGCCGCGCGAGGGGACGGACTTCTTCCCGCTCACGGTGGACGTGGAGGAGCGCATGTACGCCAAGGGGGCGATCCCCGGCGGCTTCATCAAGCGCGAGAGCCGTCCCAGCGAGCGGGCCATCCTGACCGCCCGCATGACGGACCGCCCGCTGCGCCCGCTGTGGCCCAAGGGCTACCGCAACGAGGTGCAGGTGGTGACCACCGTGCTCTCGATCGACAAGGTCAACGCGTTCGACATCCTGTCCATCAACGGGGCCTCGACCGCACTGATGCTGTCGGAGTTGCCGTTCGAGGGGCCCGTGGGCGCCGTGCGCATCGGCATGCTGGATGATGACTTCGTGATCAACCCCACCCTGCAGGAGATGGAGGAAAGCACCCTCGACCTGGTGGTCGCCGGCACGCGCGACGCCATCTCGATGGTGGAGGCGGGCGCCAACGAGGTGTCGGAGGAGGACCTCCTGGAGGCCCTGCAGATCGCGCACGACGAGATCCGCAAGCTCTGTGACGTGCAGGATGAGCTCCGCGAGAAGGCCGGCAAGCCCAAGTGGGACTTCGTGCCGCAGCTGGTGGACCCGGCCATGCTGGCCGAGGTGGAGAAGGTGGCCCTGGCGTCGATCGAGGAGGCCACCCTCGAGCAGGGCAAGCTGGAGCGCCGCGACAAGGTGGCCGCCGCCAAGGCCGCCGCCCAGCTCGAGGTGATCGGCGAGGAGCCCGCTCCCGACCAGAAGGCCCAGTTCTCGATGGCCTTCGACCAGTTGATCAAGCGCACCATCCGCCGCCGCATCGCGGTGGAGAAGCACCGCCCCGACGGCCGCAAGGCCGACGAGATCCGGCCCATCTGGTGCGACGCCAGCGTGGCGCCGCGCACGCACGGGTCGGGGCTCTTCACGCGTGGCGAGACCCAGGTGCTCACGCTCCTGGCGCTCGGCACGATGAAGGAGGCGCAGCGAATCGACGACCTGTCGATCGACACCACCAAGCGCTACATCCACCACTACAACTTCCCGCCCTTCAGCGTGGGCGAGACGGGCTTCATGCGCGGCCCCAAGCGCCGCGACATCGGGCACGGCGCCCTGGCCGAGCGGGCCCTGGTGCCGGTCATCCCGCCGGAGGAGGAGTTCCCCTACACGCTGCGGCTGGTGTCGGAGACCCTCGAGAGCAACGGATCGTCGTCCATGGCCTCGGTCTGCGGCTCCACCCTGGCGCTGCTGGACGCGGGCGTGAACATCACGCGCCCGGTGGCCGGCATCGCGATGGGCCTCATCAAGGAGGGCGATGACCTCATCGTCCTCACCGACATCCAGGGCGACGAGGACCATCTGGGCGACATGGACTTCAAGGTGGCCGGCACCTCGGAGGGCGTCACCGCCCTCCAGATGGACAACAAGGTGGCCGGCGTCACCCAGGAGACCCTGGCGCAGGCCCTCCAGCAGGCGCGTGACGCCCGCCTGAAGATCCTCGGGATCATGGCCGAGACGCTGCCGGGCCCCCGCGAGGAGCTCAGCGCATGGGCGCCGCGGATCACCGCCATCAAGATCGACCCCGACAAGATCGGCATGGTCATCGGCAAGGGTGGCGAGACCATCCGCGGCCTGGAGGCCGACTTCGAGGTGGAGATCTCCATCGAGGACGACGGCACCGTGAGCGTGTACGGCGTGCAGGGCGAGAAGGCCGACGAGTGCGTGGAGCGCATCCGCTCCATGACCAAGGACGTCGAGGTGGGCGACGTGTACGAGGGGGCCACCGTGGTGAAGACCACCACGTTCGGCGCGTTCGTGGAGCTCACCAAGGGCGTGGACGGCCTGCTGCACATCTCCAACCTGGGCTCCGGCCGGGTGGAGAAGGTGGAGGACGTGCTCAACCGCGGGGACTCCGTGGACGTGCGCGTGGAGGAGGTTGACAGGGCGCGTGGCCGCATTGGGCTCCGCCTGCTGTCCGACGACTCCGCCCCCGCCGGGGACGCGGACGGCGACGAGGGTGACGAGAGCACGCATCGCCGCCCGCGCCGGCGCCGGAAGATGTCCACCAGCGACGTCTCCGAGTGACGCAGGACCGGGCGCTGCACACCACCGGGGAGGGGCTCCGCATCGTGTCGGAGCCCCTCCCCGGGGTGCGCTCGGTAGCGCTCGGGGTGTGGATCGGAGTGGGCTCGCGGTTCGAGCGGGCCGACGAGGGGGGTATCTCCCACTTCATCGAGCACCTGCTCTTCAAGGGGACCGACCGGTTCTCCGCAGCGGGAATCGCCGAGGCCTTCGACGCCATCGGCGGGGAGGTCAACGCGGCCACCGGGCGTGACCACACCGTGGTGTACACCCGCGTGCTCGACGAGCACCTGGAGCAGGCGTTCGACGTGATCGCCGACATGTTCCAGCGGCCGGTGTTCCGCGAGCTGGAGCAGGAGCGCCAGGTGATCCTGGAGGAGATCCTCATGTACGAGGACGACCCGGGGGACCAGGTGCACGACCTCATCAGCGAGGCGGTGTTCCCGGACCAGCCACTGGGGCGCCCCGTCATCGGCACCTCCGAGGTCATCGGCGCGCTGCCCGAGGACCACATCCGCGCGTTCCATGCGGGGCACTACACGGCCGGCAACGTGGTGGTGGCCGCGAGTGGCTCCATCACGCAGGACGTGCTGGTGGACCTGTCGCAGCGCTACCTGGGAGGCCTGGGCGCGGGCCCGGCGCACCAGGTGGCTCCCGCGGCGCCCGCCGCGCCGCGCCTGGTGGCGCGCGCGAAGCCCGTGGAGCAGTACCACCTGGCCCTGGGCGGCCCGGGGCTCGACCGCTCGGATGACCGCCGCCACGCCATGGGCGTGCTCGACGTGATCCTGGGCGGCAGCATGAGCTCGCGCCTGTTCCAGGAGATCCGCGAGAAGCGGGGCCTGGCGTACTCGGTGGGCACGTACTCGGTGGGCTTCTCCGACAGCGGCCAGGTGGGGGTGTACCTGGGCACCCGCGAGGACAACCTATCGGAGGCCGCCCAGATCATCGGCCGCGAGCTCACGCGCATGGGCGAGGAGCCGGTGCCGGAGGCCGAGCTCGCCCGCGCGCGCGAGCACCTGAAGGGGCGCCTCGTGCTGGGCCTCGAGAGCCCCAGCACGCGCATGCACCGGATCGGGCGCGCGGTGCTGGGCGGCACGGAGCTGCTCGACGTGGACGAGGTCATCGCCCGCATCGATGCGGTCACGGCCGACGACGTGGCCGCCCTGGCCCGCGAGTTCTGGGATCCCTCGCGCCTGTCGGTGGCGGCCATCGGGCCCGCTACGGATCCCGTGCGCCGGGCGGCAACCCACCTGGCGCCCGACCTCGTGGAGGCAGCATGATCCGGGTGATGGTGTGCGGCGCGGCCGGGCGGATGGGCCAGGCGGTCGTGCAGGCGGTCGGCGGGGCCGACGACATGGAGCTGGTGGCCCAGGTGGACCCGGTGCTCGCGTCGGACGTCCCCGGGCACTTCGGCGCCGTCGGGGACGCCATCGCCGCCACCTCGCCCGACGTGTCGGTGGATTTCACGCAACCGCACGTGGCGTTTGGCACCGTGCGCGCCTGCCTGGAGGCCGGCGTGCACGCCGTGGTGGGCACCACCGGCCTGGACGACGACCAGATGGACCAGCTCACGCGCCTGGCGGAATCCGGCCCGGCCAACCTGCTGGTGGCCCCCAACTTCGCCGTGGGCGCGGTGCTGATGATGCGCTTCGCGGCCGAGGCCTCGCGGCACATGCCCAAGGCGGAGATCATCGAGTTGCACCACGACGCCAAGCTGGACGCCCCGTCGGGCACGGCCGCCCGCACGGCCTCGCTCATGCAGGGGGACGTTCCCATCCACTCGGTGCGCCTGCCGGGGCTGGTGGCCCACCAGGAGGTCATCCTGGGCGGGCTGGGGGAGACGCTCTCCATCCGCCACGACAGCCTGTCACGCGAGAGCTTCATGCCTGGCGTGCTCATGGCGGTGCGGGCGGTCCCGGGGAGGCCCGGGCTCACGCTGGGCCTCGAGCCCGTGCTGTTCGGCTAGGCTCGGCCCCGTACCCGGATCAGGAGTTCCCCATGGCTGACGGCTTCACGCACGTGTCCTCCGACGACGTCGAGCGTCGGGAGCGCAAGGGTGGAGGTCCGGCGTCGCAGGACTTCGCCGGTGCCACGGGCTGCGAGGAGATGACCTGTCGCGTATGGGTGTTCCACCCTGGCGACCAGATGGCCTACCACCGGCACCACAGCCAGGAGGAGCTCTACCACCTCATCGGCGGCGGCCCCCAGGAGATGCTGATCGAGGGAGACGTGATTGTGGTGCAGGACGGCGACTGGATCCGCGTGGGCAAGGACACCACCCGCCGCATCCAGAACAACAGCGACCGCGACGGCCAGTGGCTCATCGTGGGCGCCCCGCCCGGCACCGGCATCACCGACGGCATCCGCATCGACCCCGAGACCGGCCAGGAGATCCCCCGCACCTGATGCGGCGGGCGTACGACGCCATCGTGTGCGGCGGGTCGTTCGGCGGCCTGGCCGCGGCCCAGCAGATGGGCGGGCGGGTGCTGGTGCTGGACCGGCTGGACATCGGGGAGGGGGAGACCTCGGCCTCGGCCATCCCGCTCGCCTGCCTGGAGAACATGGGCATGGCCCATGTCATCGACCAGGTGCACGAGGACATCGTCATCCACACCCGGCGGCGGTCGCAGGTGTTGCGCTTCTTCCCGTTCAGCACCTTCGACTACCGCCGCTTCTGCATGGACCTGTTCCAGCGCACGGGCGCCGACTTCGTGCGGGCCCGCATCCGGTCGGCACGGGCCGGGCGCGTGGAGACCACCGAGGGGGTGTTCGAGGCGCCGGTGGTGGTGGATGCGGCGGGCTGGCGCACTGCGGCCCCACGGGCCGAGAGACAGGCGGCCCGGGCACCGCGCAAGAGCTTCGGGATCGAGGCCCGGCAGCCCTTTCGCGGGGAGGGGCTCCACTTCTACGTGGGCCCCAGCCGGGGCAACCGCAGGTTCTACTGGGCGTTCCCCGCGGGCGACCACCTGCGCGCCGGGCTGGCCACCTACACGGGCGAGTCGGACCTGTCGGACGATCTGGTGCGCTTCTGCCACGACCTCCGCCTGGGCGAGCCGGGCCCGGTGCACGGCGGGTTCTTCACGTCCCGGCTCATCGACCCGGTACGCGACGGCATGTTCCTGGTGGGTGACTCCGCCGGCATGTGCCTGCCGGTGTCGGGTGAGGGCATCCGGCCGGCGCTGGTGTACGGGCAGGTGGCCGGGCGCCTGGCCGAGCGTGTGCGCACCGGCGAGATGACCCTCCCCGGGGCGCTGGCCGCGTACCGGGGCATCGTGGCGTCGCGCGCCCGGGGGTATCGCATCCTCGACCGCCTGCAGACCGTGCTCGACCTGCTGCCCGACCCGCTGTTCGCCGCGTTCGCGCGCGCGGTGGCCGGCGACCGGGTGCTGCCGTGGGCCGTGCGCGCCTACTGGAACGTGGCCAGCCCCGACCTGCTCACGCCCGGCCCCGCGCGCGAGCCGCTGCCGCGGCCCGTCCAGGCGGCCTGAGCCGCCGCCGCCCCGCGGGCGCCCCTATACTGCCGCGCGTGCTGGGAGCCGTACTCACCGCGGCCGTCACGCCCTTCCAGAATGACGGGGGTGTCGACGAGGTCGCGTACCGCGCGCTGGTCCGCCGCCTGCTGGCCACGGGGTCGGACGGCATCGTTGTGGCCGGAACCACCGGCGAGGCGTCCACGCTCAGCGACGTGGAGCGCATCGCGCTGTTCCAGGCCACGCGTGAGGAGACGCGCGGCGGCGGCAGCATGGTTGCGGGTACCGGCAGCAACGACACCGCGCACTCGGTGCACCTCACCGAGGTGGCGGCCGAGATCGGCGCCGACGCCGTGCTGGTGGTCACCCCGTACTACAACAAGCCCCCGGCGGAGGGGATTCGGCGCCACGTGGCAGCCATCGCCGAGGTGGGCGTGCCGGTGGTGCTCTACAACATCCCCGGGCGCACGGCGCTCAACATGCCGCCGGAGCTCATCATCGAGCTGGCGGCCATCCCCGGCGTGGTGGCCCTCAAGCAGGCCAATGAGGACCTGGCGCAGACCGACGCGGTGATGGCCGGGTGCGACCTGGCCGTGTACGCCGGCAACGATGACATGCTCATGCCGGTGCTGGAGCGCGGTGGCGCGGGCGTGATCTCCGTGGCGTCCCACCTGGTGGGCGATCGGATGCAGGACATGGTGCGGCTGGCCCGCGCCGGAGACATGGACGGCGCGCGCGCCATTGACGCCTCGCTGGCCGGCCTGTGGACCGGCCTGTTCGAGGTCACAAATCCCATATTGATCAAGGCGGCCCTGCAGATGACCGGAGACATCCCCACCGACGTGTTGCGCCTGCCCCTGGTGCAGGCCACGGCCGCGGAGCGCACGCGGCTGGCCGAGGTGCTCTCGGCGCACGGGGTGGGGGCCGCCGGATGACTGACGCACCATCGCTTCGCATCATCCCCCTGGGCGGAGTGGGGGAGATCGGCAAGAACATGTACGTGGTGGAGCACGACGGCCGCATGGTGGTCATCGACTGCGGGGTCACGTTCCCCACGCCCGACCAGTTGGGCGTGGACCTCGTGCTGCCCGACATGTCGTACCTGGCCGACAACGCATCGCGCATCGACGCGCTCATCCTCACCCACGGGCACGAGGACCACATCGGCGCGGTGCCGTGGTTCCTTCGCGAGGTGGGCCAGGTACCCATCCTCGGCACCCGGTTCACCCTGGCGCTGGTGCGCGGCAAGCTCGACGAGCACCGCCTGTTGGGCGACGCCGACCTGGTGGAGGTGGCCGCGGGTGACCCGCCGCGCGAGGTGGGCCCGTTCCTGGCGGAGTTCCTGCGGGTCACGCACTCGATCCCGGACTGCGTGGCGGTGGCACTGCACTCTCCGGCGGGCACCCTGCTGCACACCGGCGACTTCAAGTTCGACCACCTGCCCATCGGCGGGCCGGCCGCCCGCAGCGACATCCCGGGGCTGGCGCGCCTGGGCGAGAAGGGCGTGCTGGTGATGCTGGGCGACTCCACCAACGCCGACGTGCCCGTGCGGGGCAAGAGGTCTGAGGAGGCAGTGGGCCCGGCGCTGGCGAGCACGTTCGCCACCGCACCCGGCCGGGTCATCGTGACCACGTTCTCGTCGCAGATCGACCGCATGCAGCAGGTGGTGGATGCCGCCTACCGCGATGGCCGGGTGGTGGCCGTGATCGGCCGCTCGATGGTGCGCAACGTCAACGTGGCCCGCAATCTGGGCTACCTCAAGGCGCAGGACGGCGTGATCATCGGCGACAAGGAAGTGGACTCGGTCCCCGATGACGAGCTGGTCATCCTCACCACGGGCAGCCAGGGCGAGCCCATGTCGGCGCTGCGCCGCATGGCCAACCACGCGCACCCGCGCATCACCATCCGCAAGGGCGACACCGTGGTGTACAGCTCGCGGCGCATTCCCGGGAACGAGCTGGCCATCGACGAGACCATCAACCGCCTGGTGGCGTCCGGCGCCCGGGTGGTGACCCCCGACGACGTGCCCGAGATCCATGCATCCGGTCACGCCGTGCGCGACGAGCTCGCATGGATGCTGCAGCTCGTGCGTCCGCGGTTCTTCGCGCCCATCCACGGCGAGGCGCGCCACCAGATGGCCCATGCCGACCTGGCGTCCAAGCTGGGGATCCCCGAGCGGACGGTCATCCTGGAGAACGGCGACGTCATGGAGGTGTCCGCCGACGGCGTGGTCACGGGCGAGCGCGTTGACAGCGGCATCACCTACGTCGACTCCTACGGGGTGGCCGACGTGGGCGAGGGAGTGGTGCGCGACCGGCGACACATGTCGGAGGATGGCCTGGTGCTGGTGGTGGTGCAGGTGGACGCCCACGACGGCACCGTGGCGGGCACCCCCGACGTGGTGACCCGCGGCTTCTCCGGCGCGGATGACGAGGAGCTGATCGAGGCCATCCGTGACCGCGTCGGGGCCAGCCTGGCCGAGTCGGCCGAGGAGCGCGTGCACGAGATCGACGTCCTGCAGAAGCAGCTGCACGACGCCATCGCATCGCTCATCAACCGTCGCATGCGCCAGCGCCCGGTCATCCTGCCGGTGGTGGTGGAGGTCTAGGCAGGAGCCTGCCGCCCGGGGGCCAACTAGTCCCCGTATGCCCGCGACCGCGTCGAAGGCCCGCACCAAGACCGCTGCCCGCAAGGGCACGCGCACGCGCACCCAGCCCGCCCGCCGGAAGCCCACGGGGCGCCGGCCCGGCAGCGGCTACCGCGAGATCGCCGGCCTGGGGCTGATCGCCCTGGGGGCCTTCCTCGGTGCGGTGGTATTCGCCGAGGTGGGCGGCGGGGCATTCGGCCAGTACCTGGAGGAGGGCATCCGGGTGTTCGTGGGGCGTGGGGTGGGGCTGGCCCCGCTGGTGCTCGTGGCCATCGGGATCCACCTCATCGTGCGCATCCCCGTGTTCGACACGCGGCCGTTCCGCATCGGCGCGGGAGTGGTGGGGCTGTCCATCCTGCTGGGCCTCGCATCGGGCCTCTTCGGCACGGGCATGGACACCGCACTCGGCTGGTTTGACATGGCCCAGATCCAGGCCGCGGGCGGGGCCATCGGCGCCACGCTCTGGTGGGCCGCCGACAGCACCATCGGCGCGGCGGGCGCCAATATCCTCACCGTCCTGGGCATCGCCGCCGGGATGGTGCTGATGAGCGGCGCATCCCTGGGCGAGGCCCTGCGGGGTTCCGGGCGCGGGGTGGCCACGGCGGGCGCGGCGGTGGGCCGTGGGGTGGCCACGGCCACCGGTACCGCCGTGCGTGGTGGCAAGCGGGCCGGCGAGGAGGCCAAGGCAATCGCCCGCACGGTGGCCACCCCCACCACGCGCCGTGACGATGACCACCCTGCCCTGCCCGGACCTGCTGATCTCCCGGCGTTCCTGGACCCGGCCGAGGACGACGGGCCTCCGCCCGCGCCGTTCGCCGACGACGACGCGCACGATGTGTTCCACGACCCGATCGATGGCGACGCCCCGGCGGATGCCGACGAGCGGGCGGATGACGATCCCTTCACCCCGGTAGAGGTGCCCGCCGTCGCGCCCGCGCCCGCCGTGGCCGTGGCGGCCGAGGGGGACGATGCCATCCACGGGGCGCCCGGGCGCTCCCCCCGCGCGGGCTGGAAGCGCCCCCCGCGCAAGAGCCTGCGGAAGTCTGCCGGCGTCTCGAAGATGCCGGCGTCACAACTGCGGGAGACCGCCCGTCGGCTGGTGGAGGCACTGGCCGAGTTCGGCGTGGAGGCCGAGATGGTCAATGCCGTCTCCGGTCCGCGGGTGACCCGTTACGAGCTGAAGCTGGCACCCGGCACCAAGGTGGCGAAGGTCTCCAACCTGCGCGACGACCTGGCCTATGCCCTGGCAGCCACCGATGAGCTGCGCATCCTGGCGCCCATCCCGGGCAAGCAGGCCGTGGGCGTGGAGGTGCCCAACCCCGACGCCAGCATGGTGACCCTGGGCGATGTGTGGCGCGACTTCCCGGACGACACGGGCCCGCTCGCGGCGTGGCTGGGCCTCGACATCGGCGGCAAGGCCGTGTACCTGGACGTGGCGCGAATGCCGCATCTCCTCATCGCCGGGTCCACCGGCACCGGCAAGAGCGTGTGCCTGAACGGCCTGCTGGCGTCGATCCTCCTGCGCGCCACGCCGGATGACCTGCGCCTGGTGATGATCGATCCCAAGAAGGTCGAGCTCAACCACTACGAGGGCATCCCGCACCTGCTCACCCCCGTGGTCACGAACATGAAGAACGCCACGGCGGTGCTGGCCAACATCGTCCGTGAGATGGAGGCCCGCTACGAGCTCATGGGGGCCGCCCGCGCGCGGAACCTGCGCGACTGGAACGAGATCCGCGCGGGGCAGGGGCTCACGCAGGTCCCTCACATCCTGGTGGTCATCGACGAGCTGGCTGACCTCATGATGGTGGCCCCCGGCGAGGTGGAGGACGCCATCATCCGCATCGCCCAGAAGGCGCGCGCGGTGGGGATCCACCTGCTGCTTGCCACCCAGCGGCCGTCGGTTGACGTGATCACCGGCATGATCAAGGCCAACGTGCCGTCGCGCATCGCCTTCGCCGTGTCGTCGCAGGTGGACTCGCGGGTGGTGCTGGACTCCGGCGGCGCGGAGAGCCTGCTGGGCAACGGCGACATGCTGTTCCGGCCGGTGGGCTCCTCGCGCCTTCAGCGCCTGCAGGGGGCGTACGTGTCGGAGGAGGAGATCCTGGCGATCACCGACCACTGGCGCGCACAGGGCGCCCCTGAGATCCGCGAGGACCTGGTGGAGCGGCCCGAGGCCGACGAGCCCGAGGTG
>JADHKZ010000090.1 GCA_016780995.1 Thermoleophilia bacterium
TGCCTGGCACCCAGGCCCGATGCGTGGCGCATCATGGCCTTGAGTCCCTTTCCAGAAGTGCCCGCCTCCACGCGCAGCCCCGAGGCCCGAAGCCCCTACAGCACCGGCATGAGCTCCAGGCGGATGTCCGCATCGGGGATGGCCAAATAGGCATCCACCACCGCGGCGTCGGCGGCGTCGTCGCCAAGGGCCAGCGTGATGCGCTCCACGCCCGTGCCGAACCCCACGCCGGGCACCTCGGGGCCACCCAGCGACGCCACCAGCCCGTCGTAGCGCCCGCCGCCGCCGATGCCGCTCTGCGCGCCCAGGCGGTCGCACGTGAACTCGAACACCGTGCGCGTGTAGTAGTCGAGTCCCCGCACCAGGGTGGGGTCCTCCTCGTACGGGATGCCCATCAGGCGCAGCGCCTCCAGCACCCGCTCGTGGTGCTGGCGCGCATCGTCGGTGAGGTTGTGGAGCAGCCGCGGGGCATCGGCCATCGCCGCCTGCACCGCCTGGTCCTTCATGTCGAACAGGCGCAGCGGGTTCTCGTGCATGCGCTCGCGCGCGTCAGGCGGCAGCGTGTCCTCATGCGCGGCCAGGTGCGCCAGCAGCTTCTCGCGGTAGGGCCCGCGGCCCTCGGGATCGCCCATGCTGGAGATGCGCAGGCGCACGCCGGGCACGCCCAGCCGGTCGTAGATGTCGGCGAGGAGGGCGATCATCTCGGCGTCCAGGAGCGGATCCTCGCTCCCGAAGGCCTCGGCCCCCACCTGCCAGTGCTCGCGGAAGCGGCCGCTCTGGGGCGCCTCGTACCGGAACATGGGCGCCAGGTACCACAGCTTCACCGGCTGGGGCAGCTTGTGCATGCCGTGCTCGGCGTAGGCCCGGGCCACGGGGGCGGTGCCCTCGGGGCGCAGGGTGATGCTGCGCCCGCCGCGGTCGTCGAAGGTGTACATCTCCTTGCGCACGATGTCGGTGGCCGTGCCCACCCCTCGCACGAACACCTCGGTCTCCTCGAACGTGGGGGTGACCACGCGGCCGAAGCCACCGGCGGCCAGCACCTGGCCGGCCACCTGCTCGATGAGCGCGCGCACCCGGCCCTCGGCCGGCAGCACGTCACGCGTGCCCTTGGGGGCCCGCGGCGCCACCCCTACCGCCTGCCCGTCTGCTTCTCCCAGCGACGCAGCGCCATGCGATGCGCGAACCGGTCGAGCAGCATGCCCAGCGGGATCATGAGCACGCCCATGATGAGGGCATAGGTGAACGCCGTGGTGGCCGTGTCACCGTTGAGGTAGTACATGAATGCGAAGAACAGCAGCGCGGCCAGGCCGGCGCGGATGAGCACGCTGCGCATGCCGGCGCGCCGGGGGGCACCCTTGGGCAGCCCGGCATGGCGACGGGGCTCGTCGGCCGCCGACTCCTCGGCCTGCACCTTGGCCTCGTGGCGCGGGTTCTTGACGGGCGGCGGCCCGGCCTTGGGCCTGCGGCGACGCTTGGGGGCGATTCCTCAGTCCTCCGTTGATTCGATGACCTGCGCGGACGGCAGCGCCCTCAGCCCCAGGTCGCGGGGGGATGCCCCGGCGAGGGCCTCGCGGGGAATCATCCCCACCAGCTCGGACTCCCCGGCAGCCAGGCCCCGAGCCGCGGCCTCGCGCCGCACCCTCTCCACCACCGCGGGCAGCGGCGTGCGACGGTAATCCTCCACGTTCATCGACACCTGCGCAAGCCCCGAGCGGGCACACATGAGCCCCAGGGCGCGCACGGAGGGCAACCCTCCCCCGTCGCCCCCCTCGCGCACGGCCGCGGCCACGGCCCGGGCCTGGTCCAGGGACGCCCCGGGCAGCCACACGTTCCACGCCACCAGCGGGCCGCGGGCACCCACCAGCACCACGCCCGCCGAGGGGTGCGGCGCGGCCGGGCCGGCATCGGCCACCACCTCGCCCGCGGCCATGCGGCGGCCGAGTTCCGGCAGCCCTCCACGGCGCAGGCGCGCGGGACGGTCGCGCCCCTCCCCGCCCGCGCGGCCGTACAACACGCAGGGCACACCCACCTCGTCCCCGATGCGCCGCGCCGCCTCGCGCGCACACGCCACGGCCACGGGCATGAGCTCCTCACGCATGGCCACGAACGGCAGCACGTCGAGCGCGCCCACGAACGGGTGCACGCCGTCGTGCCCGCGCAGGTCGATGAGGTCGCGGCAGGCGGCGGCCAGTGCCACCCCGGCATCCACCAGCGCATCCGGTTGCCCGGAAAGCGTGATGACGGTGCGATCATGGTCGGGGTCGGAATGCACGTCGTCCACCCGGACACCCGTCACCCGCGTGCTCTGCACGAGCCGCGCGACGCGGTCGGGGTCGCGGCCCTCACTACAGTTGGGCACCGCACGCAGGCCGCCCACGCGATCGGATCCGCCGCTGCGCACGCTTCTCAGGCTGCTCACATTCCTCCGGCCCTATAAGTGGTCGGTCGCCGTCACGGCCTTCTCGGCCCTGGCGCTGATGGCCTGCACGATCACCCTGCCATACCTCACGCGCAGGGTGATCGACGACGTGCTGAACGGGCAGCAGGAGGACGCCCTGCTGCCGCTGGTGCTGATCGTGGTCGTAGTGGGCGTGATCCGCGCCATCTTTGCGGTGATGCGGCGCATCCTGGCCGGCCACGTGAGCCTGGGCGTGGAGTTCGACCTGAGGGACAGGGTGTTCGCGCACCTGCAGCAGCTGTCGTTCGGGTACTTCGACCGCATGCCCGTGGGCCAGTTGATGTCGCGCGCCACCAGCGACCTGCAGACCGTGCGGTTCTTCCTGGGGTACGGGCTCATCTTCCTGTTCATGCACGCGTTCACCCTGGTGTTCATCACCGTCGTGCTGCTGCTCATCAATGTGCCGCTCACCGTGCTGGCGCTGCTCATGGGCCCCGCCCTGGTGCTTGTGGCCGCGCGCGCCAGCAAGCGCTCGCACCCCGTGCTGGTGGACGTGCAGCAGAAGGTGGCCGATGTCACCCAGATGGCCGAGGAGAGCATCGCCGGCATCCGCGTGGTGAAGGCCTTCGGGCAGGAGACCGCCCAGGACGAGCGCTTCGGGGCGCGCGCCGAGCAGGCCTTCTCGCGCAGCATGGACGCGGCCCGGCTGCAGAGCTTCTACCAGGGCCTGATGGGGTTCCTGCCCGTGCTGGGGATCTCGGTGGTGATCGCGGCCGGAGGCGTGATGACCATCAACGGCGCGCTCACGCTGGGCGAGTTCGTGCAGTTCTACCTGTACCTGGCCATCCTCACGTTCCCGTTCCGCTCGATCGGCAACCTCATCGGCAGCGCGCAGCGGGCCGCCGCCAGCGGGCAGCGGGTGTTCGAGATCCTGGACACCGAACCCCAGCTGGCCCAGCCCACGCATCCGGTGCCGCTGCCCCCCGGTGGCGGCCACGTGCAGTTGGAGGGCGTGACGTTCGGGTACGAGCCCGGGTCCCCGGTGCTGCGCGACCTGCAGCTGGACATCCCGGCCGGGCGCACCGTGGCGCTGATCGGCCCCACGGGGTCGGGCAAGAGCACCATCACGCAACTGATCCCGCGCTTCTACGACCCGCAGGCCGGGCGGGTGCTGCTGGACGGCGTGGACGTGCGTGACGTGCGGCTCGAGGACATCCGCGGCGCGGTGGGCATGGTGACCCAGGACCCCTTCCTGTTCTCGGACACCGTGCGGGCCAACATCGCCTTCGGACAGCCCGATGCGTCGGATGACGACATCGCCCGCGCCGCCCGCATGGCGCAGGCCGACACCTTCATCCGGGCGCTGCCCGAGGGCTACGACACCGTGGTGGGCGAGCGCGGGTTCACGCTGTCGGGCGGCCAGCGCCAGCGCATCGCCATCGCCCGGGCCATCCTGGTGGACCCCCGCGTGCTGGTGCTGGACGAGGCCACGGCGTCGGTGGACGCATCCACGGAGCGCGAGATCTCGCGTGCGCTGGCCACGGTGATGACCGGGCGCACCACGATCATCATCGCCCACCGCCTCTCCACCATCAGCCTGGCCGACGAGATCGTGCTGATCGATGATGGCCACGTGGCCGCCCGCGGCGAGCACGACACCCTCTACGCCACCAGTGCGCTCTACCGCGACATCCACGACCAGGGCCTGGCGCGGCCGGACGAGCTCGTGGCGAGGGACGCCTGATGGGCACGCGCCCCGTGGGGAGCGGGCACGCCGGCGGCATGCTGGGGCCGCTCTCGGAAGAGGGCGAGGAGCGCGTGGTGCGCAGGCCCCGCCGCAACATGCGACGCCTGCTGCCCTACTTCCGGCCCTACCGCGGCCGCGTGGCCGTGACGATCGTGCTCATGCTCCTGGTCACCGCCTCCACCCTCGCAGCCCCCGCGCTGGCGCAGGTGGCGATCGACGACGGCATCCAGGCCGGCAGCGTGACCACCCTCATCGTGATCGTGGCGGTGTTCGTGGTGATCGGCCTGATCGGGTGGATCGCCCAGTACTGGCAGTCGGTGCTGTCGTCGTGGGTGGGCCAACGCGTGCTGCTGGACCTGCGCCGCCAGGTGTTCAGGCACCTCATGCGCCTGGAGCTGGGGCATCACGAGCGCACGCCCACCGGTCGCAGCGTCAGCCGCCTCACCGCCGACATCGAGGCCGTGAACCAGTTGGTGGTGGAGGGGGCCACCTCGCTGGTGATCAACGGGCTCACGCTCATCGGCGTGGTGGTCATCCTCATGTTCTACGACTGGCGCCTGGCCCTGGCGGCATTCGTCATCTTCCCGTTCCTGGCGCTGGGCACGTGGTGGTTCCGCGTGCGCGCCACGCGCGCCTACCGCTCCACCCGCGAGCGCGTGGCCGTGGTGCTGTCGGTGCTGCAGGAGAACCTGTCGGGCATCCGCGTGGTGCAGGCCCACGGGCGCCAGGACGAGGCCCGCGCGCGCTTCCGCCAGGCCAACCGCGAGTACCGGCAGGCCAACATGCGCACGGTCACGGTGAGCGGCATCTACTTCCCGGGGGTGGAGCTGCTGGCGGCGCTCGGGACCGCGCTCATCCTGTGGTTCGGCGGCACTCTGGTGCTGAACGAGGCCCTCTCCGTGGGTGTGATGGTGGCCTTCATCGGGTACCTGGCCTCGTTCTTCGACCCCATCCAGCAGCTGTCGCAGCTGTACAACACCTTCCAGTCGGCCATGGCGGCGCTCGAGAAGATCTTCGGAGTGCTGGAGACCGACCCGCGCATCACCGACGCCCCCGACGCACGGGACCTACCCCACGTGGACGGCCGGATCGACCTGGACCACGTGTCGTTCGGGTACGGGCGCGAGTACGTGATCCGCGACGTGGACCTGCACATCCCCCCGGGCACCACCGTGGCGCTGGTGGGTGCCACCGGTGCGGGCAAGTCCACCCTGGCCAAGCTCATCGCGCGGCTGTACGACCCCGACGAGGGCGCCGTGCGCCTGGACGGCACCGACCTGCGCGAGGTGCGCGAGGAGTCGCTGCGCGCCGCCATGGGCATCGTGCCGCAGGAGGGCCACCTCTTCAGCGGCTCGGTGGCCGACAACGTGAAGTTCGGGCACCCCCTGGCCACTGACGAGGACGTGGAGCGGGCGCTCGATGCCGTGGGCGCGCGGGAGTTCGTGGAGTCCCTCCCCGAGGGCATGGACACCGACGTGCAGGAGCGGGGGGCGCGCCTGTCGGCCGGCCAGCGCCAGCTCATCTGCTTCGCCCGCGCGCTCGTGCCCGACCCCCGCCTGGTCATCCTCGACGAGGCCACCTCGTCCATCGACATCGGCACCGAGCGCCGCATCGAGGACGCCCTGGACCGCCTGCTGCAGGGCCGCACCGCCGTCATCATCGCCCACCGGCTGTCCACCATCCGCCGCGCCGACCTGATCGTGGTGGTGGAGGACGGGCGCATCGCCGAACAGGGATCACACGACCAGCTGATGGCGGCGGGCGGCCGCTACGCCGCCCTCTACTCCGACTGGGAGCAGGCCGGCGGCGTAACCTGACCACCATGCCGGACACCGCGAACCTCCCGATCGGCGCTACCTCATCGACGCCCTGGCCAACCGCGGCGTGCACCACGTGTTCGGCGTGCCCGGCGACTTCATCCTGGGACTTCACGTGATCGGCGACCAGCGCGGCATGCGCATGGTCAACTGCACGCGCGAGGAGGCCGCCACCTATGCCGCCGACGGCTACGCCCGCGAGAAGGGCCTGGGGGCAGTGGCGGTGACCTACGGCGTGGGCACCCTGGCCACCATGGCGGCGCTCGGCAGCGCGAATGCCGAGCGCGTACCGGTGGTGGTGATCGGCGGCGCCCCGGGCATGGCCGAGCGCGACGGCCGGCGCATCCACCACATGCCGTCGGCCGACATGGAGTCGCCATACCGCATGATGCGCGAGGTGGCGCCGTACCACGTGCTGCTGGACGACCCGGACGAGGCCCACGACCAGATCGACTGGCTCC
>JADHKZ010000091.1 GCA_016780995.1 Thermoleophilia bacterium
CCTGGCGCGAATGTTCCCCCGCGCCACCGTGGTGGTGCATCCCCGCGGGGCCCGTCACCTGGTGGACCCCGGGCGCCTGGTGCAGGGCACGCACGCGCTCTTCGGGGACCTCTCACCGGCTATCGGCGGCCTGGCGCCCATTCCGCAGGAGCGCGTGCGCGAGGCCGACGACGGGCATGTGATCCCGCTCGGGGGCGGGCGCTCCCTCCGCGCGGTGTGGGCGCCCGGGCACGCGCGGCACCACATGGCCCTGCTCGACGAGGGCCAGGGCGTGCTGTTCGCGGGCGACGCCGTGGGGGTGCAGATGGGCGACGGGCAGCTGTACCCCAGCATCCCCCCTCCGGAATACGACGTGGATGCGGCCCTGGGCACGCTGGACGTGCTCGAGGGCCTCGGCGCGTCTCGCATGTACGTGAGCCACTTCGGGCCCGCGCAGGAGCCAGGGGAGGCGCTGGACATCGGCCGGCGCGCGCAGGCGGCCATGGGGCAGGCGGCGCGGCAGGCGCACGCGCGTGCGCCCGGTGACCTCCAGGCCCTCCGTGCGGCGGTGGAGGAGGCATGGCCCAGCGACGCCGCACTGTCCACCCCCGAGGCCCGGGTGCGCTGGACCGCCTTCAACTGGCTGCAGAACAACCTGCTGGGCCTGCAGGGCATGGCCGAGCGGGAGGCGCGTGCGGCATGAGGGTGCGTGTGGAGGTGGCCGTGTTCACGGTGCGGCGCGGAGTGCTGGAGGTCCTCCTGGGTCGCCGGGGCGGCGGCACCTGGTCGCTGGCCGCTACCGGGCCCGATGGCGCGGGCGGGCTGGACGCTGCGGCCACGCGGGCGGTGGAGGACATGGCCGGCATCCGCAGCATCACCACCGAGCAGCTCTACACGTTCGACCGGGCGGGAGAGGAGGTGGCCGTGGCCTACCTGGCCCTCATCGACGCGGGTCGCCACCCCATCTCACCGGGGCAGGACGTGGCCGAGGTGCGGTGGTTCGCACACGACGACCTGCCGTCGCTCGAGGAGGGCCAGCCAGCCGTGGTCGCGTACGGGCTGCAGCGCCTGCGGGCCAAGACCTCGTACGCGCCCGTGGCGGTGAACCTGCTGCCCGACCTGTTCACCCTGGGCGAGATGCAGGCCGTGTACGAGGTGCTCCTCGGCCGCGGGCTGGATGCGCGCAACTTCCGGCGTGACGTGCTGCGTGCCGGGGTGGTGGAGGAGTCGGGCGAGGTGCGCGCCGAGGGGCGGGGCAGGCCGGCCCGGCTGTACCGCTCCGCAGGGGGCCACTTCGCCGTCGACGCGCGCGAGCGCAGGGTGGCCCGGGCGATCTCCTCCGGGGACGATCCGCCCGCCTGAGTGGGGCCTTCGCCCCTGCGCGCGGTGCATGCGCGCCACGGTCGCTGGTAGGTTTCCCCCGTCACGTACCCGACCCGCACCCGGAGGCCCGCACATGGCGCACGACGAGAAGGACGATTCCGGCCTGCCCGCCGTGTGGCCGTTCACGCTGGCCGCCTTCCTGATCATCGTCGGCCTGGTGTGGTTCCAGCTGGGCTTCGCGTTCGAGGACGTCGGCCGCGTGCTGTGGGCGCACTACGGCGTGTTCTGGGGCTGCCTCTTCGTGGGGCTGGTGCTCATCATCGGCGGCGGCATCTGGAACACGGTGCAGGGCCGCCGCCGCCGCGCCGCGCTCCAGTAGCGCCCGCATGACCGCGCCCCGGTGGCGCCGCGGCCGCCTGCTTGTCGCCGCCCCGCACCTGGACGACGACCCCAACTTCCGGCGCGCGGTGGTGCTGGTGCTGGAGCACGCCGACGAGGGCGCCCTGGGGATCGTGTTGAACCAGCCGATGGAGGTGCGGGCCGGCGAGGCCCTTCCCGAGCCCCTCGGCCAGCTGGTCCCGGACGGGGCGCCGGTGTTCCGCGGGGGGCCCGTGCAGCCGGGCACGGTCATCGTGCTCGCGGACTTCGACGATGCCGCGGCTGCCGGGGGGATCACGTTCGGATCCGTGGGGATCCTGGACCCCGCGTCAGTGGAGGATGGCCCGCCGCCGGCGATGAGCCGGGCACGGGCATTCGGCGGCTATGCGGGGTGGGGCGGGGGCCAGCTGGAGGAGGAGATCCGCCAGGACGCCTGGATCGACGCCGAGCCCCTGGCCGAGGACGTGTTCACCGACGACCCGGCGGGGCTGTGGCGCGCGGTGCTCTCCCGGGCGGGCGGGTCGTACCGCCTCATGGCCACCGCGCCGGACGACCCGATGCTCAACTGAGCACGGGCCGTCCGGGGGCGGCGCGTCACTACGACAGGCGGTTGGCCTCGGCCATGCTGGCCAGCTTCTGCAGCGACTGGTGCTCCACCTGGCGGATGCGCTCGCGCGTTACGTTGAACATGCGGCCCAGCTCGTCGAGCGTGCGCGGCTTCTCGCCACCCAGGCCGTAGCGGAGCTCCAGGACGCGGCGCTCGCGGTAGGAGAGCTGGTCCAGCACGTCGCGCAGGGCCTCGTCGCGCAGGGCCTGCTCGGCGGCCACCTCGGGTGCGATGCTGGTCTCATCGGCGAGGAACCGCCCGAACTCCGACTCCTCGTCCTCGCCCACGGGCTTCTCCAGCGACACGATGGGCTGGGCGCTTCGGAGGATGTCCTCCACCTCCGACGCCGGCAGGCCGGCCACGGCGCCGATCTCCTCCGCCGTGGGCTCGCGTCCCAGCTGGCCCACCAGGGTGCGCTCGGCACGGCTGATCTGGTTGAGCTTCTCCACCACGTGCACCGGGATGCGGATGGTGCGGCCCTTGTCGGCCAGCGCGCGGGTGACCGCCTGGCGGATCCACCACGTGGCGTACGTGGAGAACTTGAAGCCGCGGCGCCAGTCGAACTTCTCCACGGCGCGCACCAGGCCCAGGGTGCCCTCCTGGATCAGGTCCAGGAACGGCAGGCCGCGACCGCGGTAGCCCTTGGCGATGGACACCACGAGGCGCAGGTTGGCCTCGACCATCTGGGTCTTGGCCGTCTGGTCGCCGGCCTCGATGCGCTTGGCCAGGTCCACCTCCTGCGCGGCCGTGAGCAGCGGCACGCGACCGATGTCCTTCAGGAACAGCTGCAGGGCGTCGGTGGTCTGCTCCACGGTGGCCTGGCGCCGCGGGCGGTCGGCCTGCTCGGCCAGCTCGGCCATGCGCGAGGCGGCCTCCGTGGGCTCGAGGAGCTCGATGCCCGCCTCGTCGAGTTGCTGGTAGATGTCCTCGGCCAGCCCGGCGTCCACGCCGAGGGCGTCCAGCATCTCGGCGACGTCCTCGATCGAGAGGAAGCCGACTTCCTGTCCGCGCTGCAGGAGCGTGCGGAACTCGCCATGGTCGATGAGTTCCGCGAGTTGCGTGAGTGAGGTCGTCATCGGTCTCCGGTGGGGATCGGGTGGATGGTCATCCTAGAGGCGATCGGGGGGGGCGCGAAAGATGGCGCACGGCCCGGAATCGTGCTAGGCGACCTCGATGCGAACGGAGTTGATGCGCTGCTCCTCCACCGGCTTGTCGTTGGCGCCCGTGGCGCAGGTGCCGATGGCGTCCACCACGTCCTGCCCGCCCACCACGTGCCCGAAGTTGGTGTGGTTGCCGTCCAGCCACGGCGTGGACTCGGCCGTCACGATGAAGAACTGCGAGCCGTTGGTGTTGGGACCCGCGTTGGCCATGGCCAGGCTGCCCTTCACCAGCTTGTGGTCGTTGATCTCGTCCTGGAACGCGTAGCCGGGGCCACCGGTGCCCACGCCCTTGGGGCAGCCGCCCTGGATCATGAAGTCTGGGATGACGCGGTGGAAGATGAGGCCGTCGTAGAAGCCGGCCTCGGCCAGGCCCACGAAGTTGCCCACGGTCTGGGGCGACTCGGCGGCGAAGAGCTCGCAGCGGATCTCGCCGGCGGAGGTGTCGAAGATGGCCGTGTACGACTTCGACGTGTCGGCGGGCGGCGGAAGCTCGGGCATGGGTGACTCCTGATCGTGGACGGGGAGAGGGTAGACGACGCGGCGGGCTCAGCGCACCGGGCAGGTGACCCCCTTGGCATCCACGTAGCCCTGCCAGCGATCCGCCAAGCCGCCGTGGCCATTGCCGGGGTAGAGCGCGGCGAGCGTGCGCAGCAGCGACACGTGGTAGCAGTGGTAGTTGAGGTCGGCCAGGTACGACCGCCACGGCTTGCCCGGCGTGAGGAGGCCGTAGAACGACCACTCGCCGGAGTCGTGCAGGGGAAGGAAGCGCGTGAGGGACCGTTCCCCCCGCGCCGCCAGGTCGCGCGCCAGCCGTGCGGCGTCCGTGGCGTCCGGCGCCGGGGCGGGAGCGGCCGGACCCGTGGCGGTGGTCGAGGCGCCCATGGTGGACGAACCCGACTCGGTGGAGCCCGCGCGGTCCAGGGACGCAGCGGCGCGGCGGAGCTCGATGATGGTCACCATGAATCCATTGAGGGCCGCACCCGTCCACGCCGGGCGCCCGGGGTACGCCCGCTCCGGGTACCAGGGGCCGCCCGCACCGCCCGCAGGGTCGGGCACCTGCGCGAGCACGCCACCCGCGTCCACCGGCACCTCGAACGACCGCAGCACCCGCTCGGCGGCCTGCAGGTGGCGCGGATCCCCCGTGGCGGCGTGGGCCTTGGCGAACAGGGCCGCCGCGCGGGCCTGGGCCATGCCCGACACCCCGGGGCGCACCGCATCGGGTTGCCCGGGCACGTCGAAGTACTCCAGCGCCGCCCACTCCCGCCCATTGTGGGCGCGCTCCACCAGCATGGGCAGCACCGCATCCGCCAGCTGCGCAGGGGTCCACAGCTCGTTCAGGCCCCGCCAGCGTCCCAGGGTGGCCACCGGGTTCACCATGAACCCATGGCCCCTCTTGTAGGTGAGGATCACCCCATCCGGGTCGCGCGCGATTACGCGCTCCCCGGGCGAGCCGCGCCGGGCAAACCACCAGGCGTTCACGCGCAGGGCCCGGCGCGCCGTGGCCCGGCGGCCCTCGGGTCGGCCTGGGGTGGCCGCCGTCCGGGCGAACGACACCAGCCAGTCGATGTCCGCGCGCTCCTGTGACCCCGGCGCCGCCGAGCGTCGTGCCTCCAGCAGGCGTGCCCATGCCTCTCCTTCGGGGGGCAGGGCCTCGGCGGCGATTCCGATGGTCGGAGGCGGCGCATAGGGGGTGACCGTGCGGTCGGGTGGTGCGGGGGCCGGGGCAGGAGCCGGCGTGGGGTCCGGAGCCGGAGCGGGGGCGGGGTCGGGCGAAGTGGCAGGCGGCGGCTCGGGCGCGGCGGGCGGGCTCTGGGTCACGGGCGCGGGGGGCTCCACCGGCGACCCGCTCGCGGGCACCGGGGTGCCGGTGGGGGCCGCTGCACGCGGGCGCGGTGGCGGCTCCGCGGGGTCTCCCGCGTCGTACACGGGTTCCGCCGGGTCGGGCGGGGTGACCGCCACGGGGGGATCGGCCGATACCCGGGATGCCACCAGCCATCCCGCGGCCAGCGACCCGGCCAGTACCACCACCAGGAGCAGGACGGCCAGCGCGGCGGGCGGGGAGCGGCGGGGCATGCCCCGATGATCCCACTGGCGGTGGACGCCCGCGCCCCATGTGACGGCTATGCTGCGCCACCGTGCCTGCGCCCACGCCGTCTTTCCAGCAGATCATCCTCGACCTGCACGCGTACTGGGCATCCCGGGGATGCTCGCTCATGCACCCGTACCACACGGAGGTCGGGGCGGGCACCTTCAACCCCGCGACCCTCCTGCGCAGCCTGGGCCCCGACCCGTGGCGCGTGGCCTACGTAGAACCGTCCATCCGCCCCACGGACGGCCGGTACGGCGAGAACCCCTTTCGCCTGCAGCACTACTTCCAGTACCAGGTCATCCTCAAGCCCTCGCCCGATGACGTGCAGGATCTCTACCTGGGCTCGCTCACCGCGCTGGGGCTCGACCCCGCCGTGCACGACGTGCGGTTCGTGGAGGACGACTGGGAGGGGCCAACCCTGGGGGCCTGGGGCCTGGGCTGGGAGGTATGGCTCGACGGCATGGAGATCACCCAGTTCACCTACTTCCAGCAGGCGGGCGGCGTGGACCTGGCGCCCATCTCGGTGGAGCTCACCTACGGGCTGGAGCGCATCGCCATGTACCTGCAGGGCGTTCGCTCGGTGTACGACCTTGAGTGGGCGCCGGGGGTCACCTACGGCGACGTGTACCGCGAGAACGAGCGCCAGTGGAGCGCCTTCAACTTCGAGGTGGCCGACACCGATGCGCTGCTGCGGCACTTCGACGACCACGAGCGCGAGTGCGCACGGTGCCTGGATGCGGGCCTCGTGCTGCCGGCATACGACCAGGTGCTCAAGTGCTCACACGCCTTCAACC
>JADHKZ010000013.1 GCA_016780995.1 Thermoleophilia bacterium
GGCCTCGGCAGCCGGGTCGGTGTTCGGGGGGCACGTGGCCAGCGGCTGGCACACGGCGGCGCTCACCATGCGGCTGTGGGTGGATCACGGGCCACCGGTGGCCGGGGGGATCATCGGGCTCGGTGCGGATGAGCTCCGGTGGGGACCCCTGCATCCGGGCGACCGGATCCGCGTGGTGGGCGAGGTGCTCGACACGCGGGCGTCGCAAAGCGGTGCGCCGCGCGGGGTGGTGCGCATCCGGCTGCGCACGCTGAACCAGGACGGCGCCGAGGTGCAGCACATGATCGCCTCCATCCTCGTGCCCACCCGGTCAACCTGAGCGTGCACCCCCAAGCGGCGCGGTGGCTCGCGGTCGCCGGATTCACCGTGTGGCTGGCGGGGATCGCGCTATGGGGCGTGTCGTGGATCGCCAGCCTTGCGGTGAGCATCATCGGCGGCGACATCCTGACCGGCCCTTGCGAGGTGCTTGCCGCGCCGTGACCGCACGGCAGCACCAGCAGTATCGAGAAGGGGCCCTCCGGGGCCCCTTCTTGTTTCTCCCGATCCCGGGAGGAGGCTAGGGCCCGATGCGGGGACCAGCACCACGCCTCCGACGCCGAGCTCGATCAGCGCCGCGAGTAGGGCCGCTGGCAGCGTGGATCCCGCGTCAGGCCGGCCGCGCACTGACCTGAGCGCAGCCTGACCCAGGATCAGGCTGCGAGCAGCGGACGGACCAGCATGCGCGCGAGATGGTGCCGGTGCCCTGGTGACCAGGAGCCCTCGCCGTACCCCAACAACAGGCCGTCGACGACGATGCCGATGGCGTCCGCCACCTCGGGCGGCGAGAGGTCCGAGGCCGCCCGCCCGCCCGCGAGGCGTGTGATCAGGAGGGTCCACCACTCATCGAACTGGTGGATGAGCCTCGTGACCACGGGCTCGATGCCTGCTGCCCGTGCCGCCACGAGTGCCGGCCACAGGCCATCGGGGTCGGCGTCGACTGACCAGAGGATGGCCGCCCACAAGGGGTCCTCCGCGCCTGCCACGAGCTCATCCAACTGCTTCCGCCGGGCCTCCATCGCCTGCCCGATCGCCTGCTCCAGCAGGGCCTCGCGGGTGGCCACGTAGTGCGTGACGGCCGTCGTCGATGTGCCGAGTTCGGCGGCGACGCCGCGGATGGTCACTCCGCCCACGCCGTGGCGCGCGATCACCCGCAGGGTGGCTGCCCGGATCTCGCGGTCCCTCTGAGCTGCATCAACCTGTCTCGGCATGCCCCTCCATGCGGCGGTGCCTGTAGTAAAACGCATGTTATATATACGGCATGACCGCACATCGCGACACGGAAGTGGCAGTGATCGGCGCCGGGTATGCGGGGCTCACGGCCGCCGCCGCGATCGCGGACGCCGGCCATGACGTGCTGGTGCTGGAGGCCCGCCAGCGGGTGGGCGGGCGGGTGTGGACCTTGGATGCCGACGGCGTTCCGCTCGACATGGGCGGCATGTGGGTGGGTGCCGGCCACATGCGGTTTCGCGCGCTGCTCGATCGATTCGGAATCGCCACGTACCCCACCCCCGCCACTGGCAGCGCGGACTGGTGGGACGAGCGCGCGGCTCGCCTGCGGCGCGCCCGCCCGCTGCCGATGCCGGCATGGGCGATCCCCTTCGTGCTGCCGGCCATGGCGCGGATCGAGCACATGCGGCGGCGCACGCCGCCCGACCAGCCGTGGCGTGCCCCCGCGGCCGAGCGGTGGGACTCCCTGACGGTCGCGCAGTGGCTGCGCCGTTGGATTCCCCTGCGCCGACCACGGCAGGTCGTCGAGTCGACCCTGGTCCTTTCGACGTGCGAGGAGCTGTCGAGGGTGTCGATGCTGACCCTGATGGCGTTCGTCGCCGACAACGGCGGGCTGATGCGCGGCGTGGGCGGGGCGGAGGAGGGTGCCGATCAGGACCTGGTGGTGGGGGGCGCGGACGGGGCGGCACGGCGTCTGGCCGACCTGCTGGGGGATCGGGTATGCCTCGGCGCGGCCGTGCGGGAGATCCACCATGGGGAAGCGGGCGTTGCCCTTACGGGGGACGGCGTGCGTGTCCGCGCGCGGCGCGTGGTCGTGGCGCTTCCGCCGCCGCAGGTGGCGGCCATCCGCTGGACGCCCGCCCTTCCCGCCTGGCGCCGGTCCCTTGTTGAGCGCGTGCCCATGGGGTCGGTGACGAAGCTCATGGCGGTCTATGGACGACCCTTCTGGCGGGATGCCGGGTGGAGCGGCGAGGTGCTCGACGCCGCGGGGCCGGTGTCGTCCCTCTTCGATGTCTCGCCTCCCGGGGGACCCGCGGTGCTGGCGTCGCTCACGTGCGGTGCCAAGAGCCGCGAGCTGTCAGCCCTCTCACCGGGCCAGCGGAGGCGCCGGATCATCGACGCCATGGTGCGCTGGCTTGGTCCGGAGGCGACGACGCCGCTGCACGTGGCGGATGTGTCCTGGGAGGACGAGGAGTTCAGCAGGGGTGGTTACGCAGGCGTGCCGTGGCCGGGAACGCTCGTCCCATCTGCGCGCCTGGCCGCGCCCATCGGCCGGGTGCACTTCGCGGGAACCGAGACGGCAACCCGGTCGAATGGCTACATCGACGGGGCGATCGCGTCCGGGGAGCGAGCGGCGGCGGAAGTGCTCGCCCTCTTGAACTGACCCCTGCAGGGCTTCTGACCCGTCGCGCCCGCCTGCAGATGTGACGTCGCAAGTGATGCGAGGACCGCTTCAGGAAGGGGCCCTTCGGGCCCCCGTCCTCGTTGCAGCCCGGTTTCAGACGCCCGCCCACGCCCTCGCCGCGTTCATGCGGCGGCAATCCCCCCCCCGTAGGTACTGTCACAAAAATGCGCAGCCTCCGCCGCGCCCTGATGATCATCATCGCCGCCGCCGCCCTTGGGCTCGGCGCGAGCACAGCGCTCGCCGCGGTGCAGGTGCCCTGGGCCACGCAGGCAGGCGGCACCTCAAGTGACGTCGGCCTCGGCGTCAGCGCGCTGCCGGACGGATCATCGATCGTGACCGGGTACTTCACTGGCACCGCCACCTTCGGCTCCACCACCCTCACAGACGCAGGAATCGACGACGTGTTCGTTGCGAAGTTCCTCGACACGGCCCAAGCCCCCGCGGCGCCTCAGGCTGCCGCAGGCGATGGGCAGGCAGCGGTCACCGTCACGCCCATCACCGGCGGATCGGTGACGACCTACGGCGTGCTTGCGTCCCCCGGCGGGCGCACGTGCACCATCACCGCCCCTGCCACCAGCTGCACCATCTCAGGCCTCACGAACGGCACCCGCTACACCTTCACCGCCACCGCCACCAACGCAGCGGGCACCTCACCGGCATCTGCGCCGTCGAACGCAGCGACGCCCACCGGCTCAGCCGCAGCGACGCCCACCGGCTCAGCCGCAGCGACCACCACCACGACCCTCAGGCCCACGGTGCTCCCCAGCCGCGCCCGGCTCATCAGTGGCCAGGCGATGCGCCTTGGCATCCGCACCACCAACACCGGAGCGGCCACCGCAACGTCGGTGACCTCCTGCCTGAGGCTGCCTCAGAACCTGGTGGTCACCCGCACCGCTGGCGCAAGACGATCAGGGCGCACCCTGTGCTTCTCGCTCGGCGCCCTCCCCGCAGGTGCCACGCGCACCAAGGTGGTGACCGCTCGCGCGGTTGCCATCCGCACCGTCACCCGCAGAGTGACCGGCACCACCCGATCATCAGCCACAAGCCCTGCGCTCACCACCACGCAGTCTCGGGCCATCCGCATCAGCCCGCGCACCGCACGGACCCCCGTCACGGGGTAGAGGCAGGGATCTCAAGTCGTTGAGAGCGCCCCACCTCAGGTGTTCGGGATGAGCGACTCCATCTGGGCCAGCGCCTCCTCCGCAACCCCGAGGCCGCGAAGCACCGTGTGCACCACCGCCCGCACACCGTCATCCCGGTGGGCATCGTCGAGCTGCCCGTCAGCCGCCAGCGATGCGAGGCCGTAGAGCGCCGGCACGATGGTCCAGGACGCGTCCTGGAACATGCGCGGGTGGATGGCGCCGGTCTCCACCAGCTGCGCCCGCATGTCCTCGGTCAGGTCACGCACGCGCTGTTCGCCGGGCCCCGGTGTGGTGCGCCCAGTCGACGATGCCAGGTGGAAGCGCTCGGGGTGCGTGCCTGCGCGGCGCACGTACACCCTGCCGAACGCCAGCACGATTGCCGCTGCCCGAACCTGCGGCGCATGCGCCGGGTCGCGCGTGATGGCATCCCGCGCGGCAGCCAGGTCATCCGCGAGCTCGGCGAAGTCGGCATCCACCACCGCGGCGAGGAGATCGGCCTTGTCGGCGAAGTGGCGGTAGGCAGCACCCGGGGACACGCCAATGGCGCGGGCCGCCTCGCGCAGGCTGAACGCCTCGCTGCCGCCTTGATCCACGCGCTCCGTGGCCTCGCGCAGGAGCGCCGTACGGAGGTCGCGATGGTGATAGGTCGACCGCCGCGCGGATGTAGACAATGTTCACTCCCCTTGCTAATGTAAGCAACGTCCACATTAGCAAGGGAGTCCCCTCATGGCGTCCACGTCGCAGACAGTCCTCATCACCGGAACCTCCAGCGGCATCGGCCGTGCCGCCGCGCATGGGTTCGCCGACGCCGGCTGGGACGTGGTGGCCACCATGCGCAACCCCCAGGCAGCAGGCGACCTCGCCGAGCGCGACAACGTCGATGTGCTCGCCCTCGACGTGTCCGATGCGGCGTCGGTTGATCGCGCGGTCTCCGAGGCCATCAGCCGCCATGGCCGCATCGACGCGGTGGTCAATAACGCCGGGTACTCGGTGAACGGCGTGTTCGAAGCCACTGATGACGCCCAGATCCTCCAGGAGTTCGAGGTGAACGTGTTCGGGCTCATGCGGGTGACCCGGGCGTTCATTCCCCACTTCCGCGAGAACGGCGGCGGCACGTTCGTGCAGGTGTCGAGCGTTGGGGGCCGCATCACGTTCCCGCTGTTCTCCACCTACCACGCCACCAAGTGGGCGGTGGAGGGATTCAGCGAGTCGCTCCAGTACGAGCTTGATCAGTTCGGAATCGCCGTCCGGGTCATCGAGCCGGGCGTCATCGTCACCGACTTCTACGGACGCAGCGCCGACCGTGTCGACAGCAGCGGCCTGCCGGGGTACGCCGACTTCGTGGAGAACGTTGAGCGCGTCACCATGGCCAGCGCCTCGAAGGCCGGCCCGATGGAGCCGGTCGTCAAGGCGATCATGGACGCCGCGAGTGGCGGAGGGCCGTTCCGCCGCGCGGTCGGTTGGCCCGCGTACATCGTGAAGCTGCGTCGCTGGCTGCCGGAGAAGATGTACCTCTCGGCGGTACGGCGGGAATACCGCCGATGAGGGATCTCGCACCCATTGGCCCGAGTAGGCACTCCCGGGGACGAACGCGTCGGTAGCCTGAACCTGTCCACCCCCCAGCGGAGGTCTCCCATGCGCCGTCGCGCCCCCCTGGTCCTCGCGGCCTGCACCATCATGATGACTTCGGGTTCCGCGATCGGAGCCACGCCGTCTGCTGCCACGTCGGACCGCGCCGTGGTGGTGATCCAGGGCGGCGGCGCACCGCATCCGTACTCCACGCCGTGGGCCGCCTGTGATGGCGGTCGGCCCCAGTTCGTGCAGGCGCTCCTCGATGCCGGACTCCCGGTGTTCACCGCGCCGGGCTACAGCAACACGCAGGTGAGCACGGCGGGGGAGACGGGCTGCCCACCACAGCCACCGCTGGACGTGCAGTGGAACACCTCGGGCTACCCCACTCAGACCGGTCAGGCCGTGCTGGGCTTCCTCGGGTATCTCAACGCCACCTACGGCTACCGCACGTTCGACCTCGTGGGCTACAGCTACGGCGGCGTGGTGGCGCGGGCCACGGTGGCGGCCCTGAAGAAGCAGCCCGTCGCCGGATCCATGGCGCCTGCGTTCTCCTACGCCCGGGCCGCGGTGGACGCCGGCGTATCGATCCCCTCCATCATCACGATGAACAGTCCGCACTTCGGAAGCCCCACCTACGACATCGCTTTCGACCCCGCCACCTTCACCCGTCCGGTGCTCAGGGGCTGGGGCCAGCAGTTCGCCGACGCCGGTGCCGGGCTGCGCATCTTCCAGGTGACGGAGGGCGCGGGGGCCATCCGGGTGCTGTCCACGCAGGGGCACGCGAAGCGTGACCCCCGGGGGTGGGATGCCCGGCAGGTGGGCATGCTGAACGGAGTGGCGCTCACCCTGATGGCCGGTGACTACTGCGGCCAGACGTGCACGTCTGGCGGCGCTGCCGGGCGAAAGGCCACGAGGAAGGGCCTTCGCACCGATGGCACCGTGCCCGTGTACAGCCAGCTGATGCAGCGGTGCCCGTCGTCGTGCCCGACCCCGCCTGGCACGGTGTACGTCCCGGCGGGCCTGCTGCCCAAGGGCGTGGTGCGCACGACGTTCCCCACCCTCCACTCCACCTACGATGCCAAGCGCCTTGGCCTGCCGAAGGGGCTCTCGGTGGCAAGCAACCCGACTGCCATCAGGTACCTGGTGAACACCACGGTGTCGCGCTGGCGCGTGGCCGGGGTGCCGCTGCTCACGCCGTAGCCGGCCGAGTCGGCGGCCACGTACGCTCACTCGCATGAGCGACATGACCGTGCTGATCCAGGTGAGGGCGCGCCACGATGAGGGCGGACAGGCCCTCATCGAGCGCCTGCAGGCCACGCTGCCACCCCGGATGAAGAGCGTTACCGGCTCGCTCCCGGATGGCAGGGAGCAGCCGCGATTCGCAAACGCGCTGCTCATGAAGTTCCGCGCCCCTGCCGGTAACGCCAAGCAGACCCGCGAGATCGCCGTCGACTACTTCCGGGCCGACCCCCGGCAGATGTCGGTGAACTACGCGGCGCTCACGCCCGCCACCGGCACCTTCGAGGTCACGGCCTACTCGCCGGATGGCCCGCCTGAGGACGTGGTGCTGGTGCGGGGTGATCGTGATGACCTGGCCTGGTGGGACATGGTCGCCTCCACCACCGACCCCACCGTGGCGCGGCACCTCATCGGCGAGCGGCCGGAGTCGTAGGAGGGCCGCCGGAGGCGCCGCCGGGCTCGTGACGCCCTGCCCCGCGTCCGGAATCGCCGGAACCTGATGGGGACCGCGCGTGGGAGCGGCTGGCATGGCATCCGGGCCTACGCTGGCCACATGAGACGATCTCTTGCCGCTGCCAGCGCCGCATTGGTGCTGGTCGCCACCGTGCCCGCCATCGCAACCGCCCAGGCCCGCCGCGTGCCGGTGAGCAGTTTCACCACGTCGCAGTTCGGGAAGGTTCTCGCCACCTCCAAGGGCCAGGCGCTCTACGTATGGAACAAGGAGACCCGCGCGCGCATCCGGTGCACCGGCTCGTGCGCCCGCGTATGGCCCGTGCTCTACGTGCCCAACGGGGTGGTGGTACCGCGTCGCATACGGGGCTACCGCGGCGTGTTCGGAACGGTGCGCCGACCTGACACCGGCCGTCGGCAACTCACCTGGAACAACCGGCCCGTCTACGCGTACCACGACGAGGGTCCGCGCCAGGTGAAGTGCGACAACGTGGACAAGTGGTTCGTGGTGCGGCTGTAGGGATCCCCGTCATCATCGATGCGTCCCCGCCGATGCCGGACGGATATCCCTGCATGGGATAACCTTACGGCGTAAAGCGCGCAACGGAGTCGCGCCGAGTCGGGAGATTGCACCATGGACGAGTCCCACGGAGTGCCCCCAGGGCTCCAGGCCGCCCTCGAGTATCCGCTCTTCCAGTCGGTGTTCGACCGCAAGAGCCGACGCGTGGGCTGGGGCATGACCGTGGACAGCGAGGTGATCGAGTACTCGTCACCGCACCCGGCCCTGCCCCTCTCCGAACTGGAGGAGGCCCTGCTGGTGATGGCCGCCACCGGCCTGAACGGACTGGCCCTCGCCGACATGGACCCCAAGCGCGGCATGAGCACCGTGGTGCAGTGGACCAACCGCACGTGGCCCAGCGCCTGCTCCAACCACGGCACCGAACTGTTCTGGAGCAACGACGACGGCCTGTGGTGGCTGGACATCTTCAAGCTGATGCCGGAGCCAGGGGAGATCAGCACGCTGTCGGGCAAGGGCATGGAGGCCCAGGCCGAGTGGATCGTGGACCTCTACCGGCGCGCCCGCGTGCAGCTGCACGACGGCCGCGCGCCGCTCCCCACCACGCTGCCGGGTCTGTTCGACTTCAACCAGTGGAACGCCAACAAGCCCGGCACCACGCTGTTCATCCCCATCACCAACATGACGATGGAGTACATCAACGTCCTGTTCATCTACCTGGCGCGCTCGTATGGCTTCAACATCATCGACGAGCGCCACGGAGGCAGGTCGGCCGGCCTGGATGAGTTCGTGAAGACCGGGCGCATCCGCGAGGAGCGGGTGATGACCATGGCCGAGCTGGAAGCCCGCATCCTCAGCATGATGGTGGTGGAGCAGGGGTTCATCTGCCAGAACCTGAACCTGGCGCTGCAGGCCCTGGGCCTGGGCGGCTGGACCTTCACCGGCTACCTACCCAAGTTCGTGATGGGTGGGGGAGACGTGGAGGGCCTGGGCTTCCGGTTCGAGACCGCCAAGGACGGCAGCACGTTCGCCGTGGGGCGCGACGGCTACCTGGAGGCCTTCACGCCGCCGTACTACGCCGACATGCACGAGGCCGTGGACGCCTTCATGGCCATGAAGTGGGCGGCGCTCGAGCCCGAGGTGCCCAAGCCCTTCCGCGACCAGCCCACCAACGAGTCGTTCACCGGCGCCATCCCGCGCCCGCACCCCGACACCGTGGAGTGCGTGAAGGCCTACTGCCAGTACGTGTGGGACACCTATGGCCGGTTCCCGCTCACCATCGACCCCATGTTCCAGAGGCTCACCACCCAGGCGCAGCACATCGATTGCGGGTTCTACGACAAGTACTACCCGCCGGGGGCGTACACCGAGCAGCATGCCGAGCACATGAGGTTGTGGCACCCCGAGCACGCGTGACGATCGTGACATCTCGCGCGTGAACTGGTGCAGCACCGGTGCGGCACTCGCGCTACCATCATCGCCATGCCCACGTCACGCCGCCGCTACACCGTCACGGAGACCCCGCGCATCGAGGCCAGCCTCGCTGCGGTGCGCGAGCGCTTCGGCGATGAGGCGGCGTCCCTCCCTGACCTCATCGTGCTGGGTGCGGAGGCATTGCTCGAGCGTGCACGCGCAGACGAAGAGCGCGTGAACCGCAGCCGGCGTGCGCTGGCGGAGATGATCCGGCAGAAGTCGTTGCCCGGCGATGCCGATGCGGGCCTGGAGGCGCATGAGTCGGGTTGGGTGCCCACGGCACCGTGAGCACGCGGTACCTGATGGACATGTCGGCGTGGGCCAGGCTGCAGCATCCGCGGTTGCCCACGACGCGCTCGGAGCACGTGGCGGAGGCGATGGTGGATGGGCGCATCCATGCCTGCCCACCCTTCTTGCTGGAGCTGGGCTACAGCGCCCGCAACCATCGCGACTACGCGACCCTCATGGCGTTGGTGGAAGACGCCATGCCGCTGGTGCCGCTCACCGAGACGGCAGTGGACGATGCCCTACGGATGCAGGAGCAGCTTGCCGTGTCGTCCCACCATCGCGTGAAGGCGAACGACCTGCTGATCGCGGCCATCGCGGTGGAGAGCGGGCTCACAGTGCTGCACATGGACAAGCACTATCCGATCATCGCCGAGCGGGTGGCTGGGGAGCTCAGCGTCGAGTGGCTTGCGCCACCCAAGGCGCTCACCTGAGCCGGACCCCCTCCCGGGGCAGGGCCTAGCGGCCAGTCAGGCCCGCGGCGATGATCTCCAGCGACATCGCCACCATGGCTTCGCGCTCGCCCGGGGGAAGCGCCCCGTAAGGGCCCTCGAGGATGAGCGATGCCAGGCCGTGCACCATCGCCCACGCGGGCGCTTCGGCCCCGGGTCGCGCCGCCGCCGCCAGTGCCCCGGTGGCCACCATCTCGTCGAGCACGTTGGAGAGGATGCCGTAGGGCCGGCCTGAGACGTGTTCACCCGCGACGCCCGATGGAGTGTCGTCGGGGAAGCACCCGTCGGCGAACATGACCCGGTAGTCGCCCGGGTGCGCCACGGCGAACTCCACGTAGGCGGTGCCGATGCGGATGAGGTGCTCATGGGCGCGCGCCGCGGGATCCATGCCCCGCGGCACGGGTTTCGCCAGGGCCTGCTCCATGGCGGCGGCCAGGCGCGCCAGCACCACGTTCTTCACCGCCAGCACCAGCGCGGTGCGGTCCTCGAAGTGCCGGTACACGGCGGTGGGCGACACCCCCGCGCGCCGCGCGGCCTCCCGTAGCGACAGTGCCTCGGGTCCGCCCTCCGCAGCCATGTCCAGGCCGGCGGCCACCAGTGCCTCGGCCAGGTTGCCGTGGTGGTAGGGCTGCTGTTGTCGAGATGCGCTGGCCGTCTTCGCCATGGGTTAAGTGTAGGTAAAGCGCGTGGCCCGCGGATGTGCACGATGTAAACACCCTGTGTATGTTGACGCCGTTACCAACTTGGGATCGGGGTTCGCGATGGAGTCGTTCGGCCGCTGGATGTACCGCTTCAGGGGATGGGTCCTCGGCCTCTCGATCCTGCTGGTGGTGGGCGTGGGCGTGGTGGGCTTCGGAGTGTTCGGCCAGCTCCAGACCGAGGGCTTCACCGACGACTCCAGCGCCTCCACCACCGTGGAGCGCGTGCTGGCCGAGGACTTCTCCGAGCCCGCCACGGATGCATTCCTGCTCGTCCGCGCGCCCGGGGGCAACGTGACCGAGGGCTCGGCTGCCGCAGTGGGCCAGCGGCTCACCCGGCAGGTGGAGGCCCTCCCGGGCGTGGCCTCGGTGCGCTCGCCCTGGTCGGGCGACGGCGGCGAGTCGCTGGTGAACCCGCAGGGCGACGCCGCCCTCATCCTCATGAGCCTTGTGCCCGACGAGGAGAAGGCGGACGAGGCGGCCCTCGCCCTGAGGGACGACATCGCCGGCACCACCGACGGGGTGGAGGTGCTGGCGGGCGGCGCGTCGGTGGCCGGCACCGCCGTGGCGGAGCGCATCGGGCGTGACCTGGTGACGGCCGAGCTGATCGCCATCCCCATCACGTTCGTGCTGCTGCTGTTCGTGTTCGGGGGGCTCATCGCGGCGGGGCTTCCCGTGCTGGTGGGCGTGTCGGCCATCCTGCTCAGCTTCGGTGGCCTGCTGGCGTTCGCCATGGCCACCGACGTGTCCATCTACGCCGTCAACCTGATCACCGGCCTGGGCCTGGCGCTGGGCATCGACTACTCGCTGCTCATCGTCAGCCGGTTCCGGGAGGAGCTGCGCCGCCACGGCACCGACGTGGAGGCGGCGCTCGGCGCCACGGTGGCCACGGCCGGCCGCACGGTGATCGCATCGGGCCTGGTGGTGGCCGTCACCATGGCGGGCTTCCTGTTCTTCCCGCTCTACTTCCTGCGCTCGTTCGGCTACGCGGGCCTGGTGGTGGTGATCGCCGCGGTGCTGGGCGCCATATTCGTGCTGTGCAGCTTGCTGGCCATCCTGGGCACGCGCGTGAACCGCTTGACCGTGTGGCGAAGTTCCACCGAGCCGCGTGACACCGGGTTCTGGGCGTCCATGGCCCGCCGGGTGATGCGCCGCCCGGTGCTGTGGGGCGGCGGTGCCATCGCGGTGCTGGTGGTGCTCTCGCTCCCGGCGTTCGGAGTGGTGTTCGGGCCCACCGATGAGCGCTCCCTGCCGGCCGACGACCCGGCCGCCGTGGCCGGCGAGTCGGTGCGCGCGGCGTTCGTGGGCAATGACGCCAGCCCCATCGAGATCGTGTTCCCGTCGGGGCAGGCCCCGGCGGACGGGGCCGCCTATGCGCGCCAGGTGTCGCAGGTGGCGGGCGTGGAGGCCGTGGTGGCCCCGGCGGGCGTGTTCACCGGCGGGCAGCGGGTGGGTCCCGCACCCGACGCGGCCGCGCTCACCAGCCCGGGGGGCGCCCAGCGCATCGTGGCCACCAGCTCCGTGGTGCCCGGCACCGGGGAGGCGCGTGGACAGGTAGGCGATATCCGCGACATCAATGGTGCCGCGCTGGTGGGAGGCGCCGCCGCGGAGGATGCCGACACCATCGACGCCATCGCCGGCGCCTTGCCCGCGGTCATCACGTGGGTGGTGCTGAGCGTGCTGGTGCTCCTGTTCCTCTACACCGGCAGCGTGCTGCTGCCGCTGAAGGCCGTGGTGATGAACTTCCTGGGCCTTGCCGCCACCCTGGGAATCCTGGTGTGGATCTTCCAGGAGGGCTACCTCACCTGGCTGGTGGGCGGCTTCACCGTCACGGGCACGGTGGATACCTCGATGGTGGTGCTCACCGCCATCGTGGCCTTCGCCCTGGCCATGGACTACGAGCTGTTCCTCATCTCGCGCATCCGCGAGGAATGGCTGCGCACCGGCGACAACGAGGCCTCCGTGGCGTTCGGCATGCAGCGATCGGGCCGCATCGTCACCGCGGCGGCCATCCTGATCGCGGTGGTGTTCGGCGCCTTCATCACGTCGAGCGTGACCAACATCAAGTTGCTGGGCCTGGGCGTGGCGCTGGCCATCCTGATCGACGCCACCATCATCCGCGGCATCATCGTGCCGGCCTTCATGCGGATCGCGGGCAAGTGGAACTGGTGGGCGCCGGCCTGGCTCCGCAAGGTCCACGACAAGGTGGGCCTCACGGACTGATGGCGAAAGTGATCCGATCCGGCCCCGCGGACGTATCACGGTCGAACGGCTCGCGTGGAGCGGGCCCCGACCGAAGGAGCACCACCCATGAAGATCCGCACCCGCATTGCTCCCGCCGCCGCCGTGATGGCCGCCGCCGCTGTTGCCGCCGCGCCCGCCGTGGCATCGCACCACTCCACCACTCCGGCCAAGCCGAAGCAGAACATCGTGCAGGTGGCGTCCAGCAACCCGCAGTTCTCCACGCTGGTGTCGCTCATCAAGGAGGCCGGCCTGGTGAAGGCGCTGTCGGCCAAGGGTCCGTACACCGTGTTCGCGCCCACCAACGCCGCGTTCAAGAAGGTGCCGGCGGCCACGCTGGCGCAGCTCAAGGCCAACCCCGACCAGCTGAAGGCCGTGCTCACCTACCACGTGCTGCCCAAGCAGGTGCTGGCCGCGCAGGTGGTGAAGCTGAACGCCGCGCGCACCCTCGAGGGCAGCGGCATCAAGATCCGCACGCGCAAGGGCGTGGTGCGCATCAACAACAACGCCGTGGTCACGAAGACCAACGTGATGGCCAGCAACGGCGTGATCCACGTGATCAACAACGTGCTCATCCCGCCGGCCAAGTAGGCAGGGGGACGGTCGATAACCATGCCCGGCGCGCAGGCAATCGCAGCGGTTCCCCCGGGAACGCTTGCGCGCCGGGTGGGTGCGGCCCGCGTCTACGATCACGTCGTGGTTGTGGATCCGCTCGACGTCGTCGATCCCTCCGCCGCGGACGCGGCGCTCATCAGTGCCATGGCCGCCGGCGACCAGGATGCCCTGCGCAGCCTGTACGACCGCTACGGCCGCATGCTGCACGCCATCGCGGTGCGCATCACCGGGGATGGCCAGGCCGCGGAGGAGTGCACGCAGGACGCCTTCATGGCGGCGTGGCGATCGGCGCATTCGTTCGACCCGGGGCGGTCGCGGCCCAGCACGTGGCTGTGCGCCATCGCCCGTAACAGGGCGCTGGATGCCGCCCGTGCGCAGGCCAGGCGGCCGGTTCCGCATGATGAAATCGAACCCGACGGCAGGGCACCCGACACCGCCGACCTGGTGGAGGACGCCGATGCCGCCGTGCAGGTGGCCGAGGCCATGGCCAAGTTGCCGCCCGCACAGTTCGACGTCCTGCAGCTTTCGTACTTTGATGGGCTTTCGCAGTCGCAGATCGCCGAGAGGCTCCAGTTGCCCCTCGGCACCGTGAAGAGCCGCATGCGCCTGGCAATGGAGCGCATGCGGGAAGTCGCCAGGGACCTCGGCCTGGAGGCGTGACCAGATGAACACCGACGATCGCATGACCCCCGACGACCAGGACACCCTGCGCGCCCTGGGCAGCGCGCTGCCGCGCGTGGCGCCACCGGCCGGCATGGCCGATCGCATCAGCGCGGCCGCCGCGGGCGAGCCCCGCGCGCAGGTGATCCCCATCCAGCAGGCGCGCAGCTGGCGCCGCCGCACGGTGGTGGCGTCGCTTGCCGCCGCGGCGTGTGCCGCCGCGCTCGCGGTGGGGGTGACCCTGTCCGTCACGGGCACGTCCAGCCCGGATGCCCCGCTCACGGCCAGCGCCACGGTGGTGGCCGTGCAGGGTGCTGACTCGGTCACGGGCACGGCGTCGCTGTACGGGGCCGATGCGGTGGGCGGCCAGGTGCAGGTGGCGCTTCGCGACGTGCCGGCCCCGCCGGCCGGCCACCACTACGAGGTGTGGGTGCTGGAGAAGGGGTCCACCGAGATGACCTCGGTGGGGTCGTTCACGCCCACCTCCTCCGACGTGGACCTCACGCTGCCCTTGCCCAACCCCGCCGACTACGCCGCGGTGGACATATCGGTGGAGCCCAACGGCGGGCCGCCGGCGCACTCCGGCACCAGCCTGGCCGAAGGGAAGTTCAGCGCATGAGGCCCATGGACGACATCCCGCTCGACCCGGCGGCGCAGGAGCTGCTGTTCCTCGAGGCCCGCAGCGCGAACACCTTCACGGATGAGCCCGTGACCGACCGCCAGCTCACGGCCATCTGGGACCTCATGAAGTGGGCTCCCACGTCGGGCAACATCAACCCGCTGCGCATCCTGTTCCTTCGCTCGCCCGAGTCGCGCGAGCGCTTGGTGCGTCACCTGGCGCAGGGCAACCAGCAGAAGACGCGCACCGCGCCGATGACCGCTCTGCTCGCGGCGGACCGGGACTTCCACGAGTTCGTGCCGCAGCTGTTCCCGGCCAGGGCAGAGCAGGCGGAGTCGTATGCCCAGATGGAGGGGCGGGCCGAGATGGCCACGTTCAACGCCACGCTGCAGGCGGCCTACTTCATCGTCGCCGTGCGCGCGGTGGGGCTCGCCGCCGGGCCGATGAGTGGCTTCGACTACCCCGCCATGGATGCCGAGTTCTTCCCCGACGGCCGCCATGCATCGGTGCTCGCCGTGAACATGGGGCAGCCCGGCCCGGATGCGTGGTTCCCGCGCCTTCCCCGCCTGGATTTCGCCCAAGCTGTAACAGTGCTGTGAGTGTTTTTCCCGCGTAGAGCGCCCTTACGATATAAGTTCACAAGTGAGGGATGTCCCTGCCGGATCCCGCATCGGAATGGGAAATGCGGCGTGAGTCGACACGGATTCGGAGGAAAACCAGCACCGAAACACGTTGCGCTCCGCGAATCGGCTGCCTAGGTTGATCCCAGCGTGAGATTCACCAACGGCGCTGAGCAAGCGCGCCGGCACGCCGTCCCCGTAGGCGAGTAGGAGCCACCAGTTATCGCGGCACGTCACTTCGTGAGGAATCCCTTCGTGCGCTCTCGCGCCGCCGCAATCCTCATCGGCCTGTCGCTCCCGCTCGCTGCAGGGGGCATGGCATCAGCCACGCCCCTCCCGGATGCCCTCCCGGGCACCACCACGGCGCCGTCCGCGGCCCCGTCCCAGGCTCCCGCCCCCGGCACCCCCGCCGCCACGGCGCCGGTCACCCCGCCGGTGCCGGTGTCGCTCATCGGGTCCAAGACCCGTTCGTCATTCGTCAAGAAGTTCCAGGTGCGCCTGCGCGCCAAGGGCGAGCGCATCAAGGTGACCGGTCGATTCGACAAGGCCACCGAGCGCGCCACCCGTCGCCTGCAGAAGAAGATGGGGCTGCCGCCCAACGGCCTGGTGGACGCGTCGTTCCTGACCTCCATCGGCATCAAGATGCGTGGCGTGGCCGGTTCCAGCGCGCCGCTGCCCGACCCGGCTCCCAACGCGGCCGTGGTGGCCGAGCTCATGAAGCACGTCGGCGTGCCCTACCGCTGGGGCGGCGCCACGCCGGCCGGCTTCGACTGCTCGGGCCTCACGATGTTCTCGTACAAGGCCATCGGCAAGTCCACCCCGCGCACCACGTGGGACCTCTGGGCCGCCTACCCCAAGGTGCCGTTCAACCAGCTGGCCCCAGGCGACATGGTGTTCTTCAGCAACCTTGGCCACATGGGCGTGTACATCGGGGATGGCAACTTCATCCACGCCCCGCGCACCGGTCAGTTCGTGCGGGTGCAGGCGCTCGGTACCCGCCTCCACAACTACGTGGGTGCCGTCCGCCCGTAGGTCGCAGCCGCTGCAACGCCCGTCTCACTGAACGGGACTAGCATCCCGCCCCCCATGGATGCGCTCCGGCGGACAAAGATCGTGGCCACCCTCGGCCCGGCGACCGACGACCAGGCCACGCTGGTGGCCATGATCCGCGCCGGGGTGGATGGCGTGCGCATCAACTGCTCGCATGGCACGCGCAACGACTTCATCCGCCGGGCCTGGCAGGCACGTGATGCCGCGGCCACCGCCGGGCGGCACGTGGCGATCATGTTCGACCTGCAGGGGCCCAAGATCCGCCTGCACGAGTCCTCGCGCCGGGCCGATCTGGACCAGGGCGACACCGTGCGCATCGTGGGCGACCCCAAGGCATCGGGTGCCACGGGCGCGCTGGTGGTGGACTGGCCCGGCGTGGTGGACGCGGCCGACCCCGGCACATCCGAGCTGGTGATCGGAGACGGCGCGCCGCGCATCGCCATTGCCGAGCGCACCAAGGGCGCGCTCATGGGCACGTGCGTCATCCCGGGCACCGCGCTTCCGCGCAAGGGGGCGTTCCTCACGCACGCGCAGGTGCGCAGCATGGCTCTCACCGACAAGGACCGCCAGGACGTGCGCACGGCGCTTGATGCCGGCGCCGACTTCATCGCGCTGTCGTTCGTGAACGGCGCCGATGACATCCGCGAGCTGCGCGGCGAGATCCTGGGGTCGTCGGCGCGCATCATCGCCAAGATCGAGACCCTGTCGGCCATCCAGCACCTGGACGAGATCGTCGACGCCGCCGATGCTGTCATGGTGGCCCGCGGCGACCTGGGCGTGGAGGCGGGCGTTTCGCGGGTGCCTCTGCTGCAGAAGCAGATCATCCAGGCGGCCAATGAGCGCGGGAGGATGGTGATCACCGCCACGCAGATGCTGGAGTCGATGATCGATGCCCCCGAGCCCACCCGGGCCGAGGCATCGGACGTGGCCAACGCCGTGATCGACGGCACCTCGTGCGTGATGCTGTCGGGCGAGACCGCCGTGGGGCATTACCCCATCGAGACCATCCAGCAGATGGCCGAGATCGCCCTCGATGCCCAGGACGGGGTCACGCCCGTGGTCGTGGAGGGCGGCGCCGCGTCCGGGGACGGCCGCACCACGGCCGAGTCGGTCATGCGTGCGGCCGTGCTGCTGGCCCGCGAGATCAAGGCAGCGGCGCTGGTCATCCCCACCGCCACCGGCGGATCGGTGCGCGCCGCCGCCCGCTTCCGCCCGCGCCGGCCCATCCTCGCGCTGTGCAACGACGGCGAGGTGGCACGCCAGCTGGCGCTGGAGTGGGGGGTCATCCCCGAGCCCCTGCACCAGCGGCCCGAGGAGCCCATCGAGGCCCTGGTGGAGCGCTGCCTCATGCGTGCCCAGCGCCGCCTCAGCCTGCCCGACGGCGCCCGCGTGGTGTTGACCAGCGGCCCGCAGGTGGCCACTCCGGGCGCCACCAGCCTCATCGCGGTGCACCGCCTGGGCTCCTCTGCCTAGCCTGGCACCGGGGTTGGGGTGGCTAGTGGGTGCCGGTCACGTTCAGCACGATCACGCCGCCCACGATCATCGCGATTCCGAAGATGCGCGCGAACGTGGCGGGGTCGTTGAACACCCAGATGCCGAGGGCGGCCGTGCCCGCGGCGCCGATGCCGGTCCACACCGCGTAGGCCGTGCCGATGGGCAGGTAGCGCAGCGCCCACGACAGCATCCCGAAGCTGAGGATGGCGCAGATGGCGAACCCGATGGTGGGCCAGAGACGCGTGAACGTGTTGGAGAGCTTGAGCAGGGTCGCGAACGCGACCTCGAAGAAGCCCGCGGTGATGACGAGGAGCCAAGGCATGCGGGGAGGGATGTACCAGCCGGACGCCCCACCATGCCCGGTTTCGGGAGTAGCGTGCCGCCCCATGCCCTTCGACATCCGGCGCCTCGTGGCCGACCGCCTCGGCGAGAACTACGAGCTGCACGAGCAGTACGTCAACCCCACGCTCGTCGACGTATTCCGCACCATCGGCTTCGACCGGGTGTACGCCCGCGGCGAGGGCGCCTACCTGTGGGATGACCAGGGCGACCAGTATCTGGACATGCTCGGCGGGTTCGGCGTGGCGGCGATCGGCCGCAACAACCCCGTGGTGGGCGCCGCCCTGCGTGACGTGCTGGACATGGACCTGCCCAACATGGTGCAGATGGACTGCGCGCTGCTGTCGGGCCTGCTGGCCGAGGCCCTGGTGCAGCGCACGCCGCCCCACCTGGACGCCGTGTACTTCTGCAACTCCGGCACCGAGTCGGTGGAGGCATCGCTCAAGTTCGCGCGCGCCGCTACCGGCCGCGACCGCTTCGTGCACTTCCGCGGCGGCTGGCACGGGCTCACCATGGGGTCGCTGTCGGTGATGGGCGGAGATGAGTTCCGCGAGGGCTTCGGTCACCTGCTGCCAGGGGATGAGGTGGAGCCCGGCGACCTCGAGCACGTGGAGCGCCTGCTGGCCCGCGAGGACGTGGCCGCGGTGATCGTGGAGTGCGTGCCCGGTCACTCGGTGAAGTTGCCTCCCGATGGCTTCCTGGCCCGGGTGCAGCAGCTGTGCCGCGACCACGGCACGCTGCTGATCTGCGACGAGGTGGCCACCGGCTATGGCCGCACGGGCACCATGTTCGCGTTCGAGCACTTCGGCCTTGAGCCCGACATCATCGCCACCAGCAAGGCGCTCTCCGGGGGCTACGTGCCCGTGGCCGCCACCATCTGCCGGCGCCAGGTGTACCAGGCGGTGTTCAGCAGCATGGAGCGCGCATGGGTGCACTCATCCAGCTTCGGGCGCAACAACCTGGCCATGGCCGCGGGGCTCGCCACGCTCAGCGTGATCGACGACGCCCACATGCTGCGCCGGTCCGCGGAGCAGGGCGCCAAGCTGCGCGACGGCATCAACAGCCTGGCCGGCCACCACGAGGTGCTGAAGGAGGCGCGCGGGGTGGGCTGCCTGGTGGCAATCGAGCTGCAGCGGCCCACCGGCACCACCCGTCGCCTGGCATGGGACGCCGTGCACGCGATGCACCAGGGCCTCTACCCCCAGATGGTGGTGATGCCCCTGCTGGACCGCCACCGCATCATCACGCAGGTCACCGGGCGCGCCGATCCCATCATCCGCCTCATGCCGCCGTTCGTGATCTCCGACGACGACATCCGGTGGTTCGTGGATGCCCTCGACGACGTCCTCGCGCGCAGCCATCGCGTGGCCGCTCCACTGGCCGGCATGGGCCGAAGCGCCCTGAAGGTGACCCTCAGCGGGCGCCGGCGCCAGCGGGCGTAACCCCCGCCCCGCCGGGGAACGACCCCACCTGGCGCAGGCAGTGCCGGGCCACCTTGGCGCCCCTCGCGCACGCCTGCAGGATGTCCGCGCCCTCGTCCAGGGCCATCAGCACGCCCGCGGCGAACGAGTCGCCAGCCCCGCATGTGTCGGCCAGCTCATCCGCCGGCAGCGGCGTCACCTCGTAGGTGCGCCAGCCCGTGCCGCGCTCCCATACCCGGCCACCCCGGGCGCCGTCGGTGAGGATGCACCAGCGCGCGCCCGTGGCATCGAGGTCCGCCTCGCTCGCGCCAGCGGGGTTCTCGCTGGCCGATCCGATGTAGAGGTCCCACCGGTGGCCGGCCGCGGCATCCTCCTCCAGCGCGCGCGCGTCGGTGGCCCGCACGCTGCCATGCGCCGCCGCCGCCACCCGCAGCTCGGTATGCCGCCAGGCCGACCACGTGATGCCGGTGTCATCCGTGCCGATCACGTCGAGGATCTCCTGGTCGCGCGGCGGGTGCAGGTGCCCGGTGTAGATGGTGCGTTCGCCTCCGGTGGGCACCAGCACAAGGGCCCGCGCGGTGCGCTGGCAGGGCACCCAGCCCACGTGCAGCCCCACGCCCTCGCATGCCGCGGCCAGCATGTCGCCCTCGCTGTCAGCGCCGCGGGTGGTGACCAGCCGCACGTTGGCGCCCTCGCGCGCCAGCCATGCCGCGGTGTTCATGGCGCCACCACCCGGGCTCTCGCGCACCACCTGCCCGCGCACCTTCTCGCCCTCGGCGGCCAGGTGCGGCACGCGCATCAGTACATCCAGGTACGAGGGTCCGGTAATGGTGATCACGCGCCCATCGTAGGCCGTCGGCGCGCCGGTGGGCGGTGATCGCGGGCAAGGAGTAGGAACTCCCCGTGGGAGCGTCATCGCCCAATGATCCCGCCGCCTCGTTCCAGCGCAGCGCGCGGGCCTACGAGCAGCTGGTGGCGCTGAACCAGGCCGGGTCGCGGCGGCTGGTGCGGTCGCTGCCGGACGGGCCGTTCGCGCGGGTGCTGGACGTGGGCTGCGGCACGGGGTTCGCCACCATGGAGGTGGTGGCCGCGGGAGGCGTGGAGCAGGTGATGGGCGTGGATTCCTCCCCCGCCATGCTGGAGGTGTTCGGCGAGCGCCTGGCCGCGCACCCGGGGATCACCGCAGAGCTGCGCGCGGCCACCGCCGACTCCACCGGCGCGCCCGACCAGTGGGCCGACCTGGTGCTGTGCACCATGGCGCTGCACTGGTTCCCCGATCGCCCCGCGGCAATCGGGGAGATGGCCCGTGCGCTGGCCCCCGGTGGCGTGCTGGGCATCCTGGCCCCCGGGGAGGGCCACGACCGCCCCACCGTGGACATCCTGCGCGCCACGGGCGACCCGCTGGTGGCGCGCCTCGCCGACTCCATCGTGAGCAACGAGATCCCGGTGGGCTGGCTGGACCACCAACTGCGCCAGGCGGGCCTGGAGCCCATGGACGTATGGGCCGAGACCCGCGAGCGCGCGGTGCCCCCCGACGCCCTGGCCGACCGCATGGACGCGGTGGCCACCCACCTGTGGGCCGAGCTGCCGGAGGACGAGCAGGCGGACGTGCTGGCCCGCGTGCGGCAGGTGTTCCGCCACGCCGTCAGCCCGGACGGGCTGTACCGCTACCGCTTCGTGAAGACCTTCGCTACCGCGCGGCGTCCCCGAACAGGTCCCGCGCGATGACGATGCGCTGGATCTGGCTGGTGCCCTCGTACAGCTCGGTGATCTTGGCGTCGCGGTAGAGCCGCTCGGCGTCGTACTCGGCCGAGTAGCCGTAGCCCCCCAGCGTCTGCACGGCCACGTCGGCGGCCTTCACCGCCACCGATGACGCAAAGAGCTTGGCCTTGGCCCCCGCGGCGCCGTGCGGCTTACCGGCGTCGCGAAGCGCCGCGGCATGCAGGGTGAGCAGCCGGGCGGCATCCAGCTGTGCGGCAACGTCGGCCACCGGGAACTGCACCCCCTGAAACCGGGCGATGGGCCCACCGAAGGCCTCGCGGTCGGTGGCGTATCGCACCGCAAGGTCCAGCGCGGCCTGCGCGATGCCGCATGCCTGGGCCGCCACGGTGATGCGTCCGCCATCCAGGGTGGCCAGCGCCAGCTTGAGCCCCTCGCCCTCGGCGCCCAGCATGGCGTCCGGGCCCACGTGCAGCTGGTCGAACGACAGACCCACGGTGGACGAGGTGTGCAGCCCCAGCTTGGGGATCTCCGGGCCCACCTCCAACCCCGGCCCGGGGCCGGTGATGAATGCGCTCACGCCCTTGGCGCCTTCGCCCCCGGTGCGTGCGAATACCACGAACACCTCGGCGAACCCGCCGTTGCTGATCCACTGCTTGGCACCCGAGATGCGCCAGCCATCATCCGCTGCCACGGCCCGGGTGCGAAGCGCGGCGGTGTCGGACCCGGCATCGGGCTCGGTCAGCGCGTAGCAGCCGAACACCTGGCCCGTGGCCAGGTGCGGCAGCCACTCCTGCTTCTGCGCTTCGGTGCCCGCACGCAGCAGCGGGGCGGCCACCAGCCCGTTCTGCACCGCCACGGCCACGGCGGTGCCGGCGTCGGCGCGCGCCAGTTCCTCCACCACCAGGCACAGGGAGGTGGCGTCCAGGCCCGGCCCGCCGTACTGCTCGGGCACCGACGGGGTCAGCAGGCCCAGCTCGCCCAGGCGGCGCAGCAGGTCCATGGGCACGTGGTGGGTGGCGTTCCACTCCGCCGCGCGCGGCGCGATCTCGCCCGCGGCGAACTCGCGCGCGAGGGCCTGCACCTCGCGGTGGTCATCGGAGAGGGTCAGCACTCCCCAAGTATCCCGCACACCCGCACGTGGGGCCGTCGTCCACGCCGCATGGCACATTTCCGCGCATGGGAAAATTAAAGGAGTTCGTTCCGGTCGTCGGTGCCCTCGTCATCGTCGCCCTGTGTGCCCTCATCCCTCTCGGGGTGGGGCTGGGTGATGACGGGCTCTCCGACGTGAGGTCAACCACCGCGGCGCTGGCCACCACCAACATCCAGGGGCAGTCGCTGCAGGCCACGGCACAGCAGGACCAGGAGGCCCTCACCGAGGCCATCGTGGCCGCCTCGGAGGCGGGCAAGAAGCCCGCGGAGATCGCCAAGGCCGTGTTCGCCACGGGTGCCGGCACCCTGGTGCAGGCCGAGGCGCAGGCACTGCAGGGCGTGCAGCAGATCATCGCCCAGGCCAAGGCCCAGGCGCAGCCGCCCGCCCAGCCCTAGGGGGCTGACCTCCAGAACGGCGAAGGGGGCCCACGCGGGCCCCCTTCGTGCGTTTGCCTCCCCGCGGTGCCGCTACGCCTTGCGCGGTGGCTTGCCGTCGTGGTCGCACAGCTCGGGGTGCCAACGGTGGAAGTGGTTGGCGTGCTGCCCGCTGTACGACCCCTCGGGGTAGTACTTGTCGTAGAAGTCGGTGTCGATGTGCTGCACCTGCGTGGTGAGGCGCTGGAACATGGGGTCCATGGCCACCGGGAACCGGCCGTAGGTGTCGTAGGCGTACTGGCAGTAGGCCTTCACCATCTCCACGGTTTCGTCGTGCGGGCGCGGGATGGCCCCCGTGAAGGCCTCGTTCATCGACTCGGTCTTGTAGGGCTTGCTCACCTCGGGGTCCATCGCGCCCCACTTCATGGCCATGAAGGCGTCCACCGCCTCGCCCATGTCCTTGTAGTACGGCGGCACGTAGGCCTCGAAGTACCCGTCGCGCCCCACGGCGTAGGTGTTGCCCTGGTTGTCCTCGTTGAAGCGGAAGCCCAGGCCCAGCACGTCGCCGCCACCCATCACGAACTTGGGCAGGTAGCCGGTGAAGGTCCAGCCACCCAGGCCCAGGGCCTGCATGGCCACGTTGAGGTTCTGGCAGATGAACGCCTGCTCCACCACCATCATCGAGAGCACGCGGTTCTCGAGCTCGATCATGCCCATGGGGCGCTTGGGGTCCACCCGGCCCTCATCCACCCACTTCTGCAGGCCCGCCGAGCGCCCGCCGTTGCGCTCGTCGATGATGTTGAACGCGTACGAGCGCGCCAGGTAGATGAACAGGACGTTGATGTACTCCATCGTCATGTTCGTGATGGGCACGAACAGCGTGGTGCCCGGCTTGTTGGCGTTCCACTGGTTGAAGTCGAACAGGCCGGGGAGGGTGGTGGGAAGCTGCGCGCGGCCCTCGTGCAGGCGCACCCGGGCGCGACGGTAGAGGTCCACCACGAACTCGGCCTGCTCCTCGATGGGTCGGCCGGACAGCGTGGATACCTCGCCCGGCTCAGGCACCATCTTGAAGATGTCCAGCCACCACAGGCCGTCGTCGTTGCTCCAGAAGAGCTCGGTGCCGTGGTTGGAGCACGCGCTGGGCCAGGTGCGGTTGGTCCACTGCACCAGCGTGCTCATGCCGCGGGCGGGGTCCAGGTCGGCCAGGGCCAGGCCGTTGAGACCGGTGGCGGCCATCACCAGCAGGGCCTCCTCCAACTCGGAGAGGGGCACGGGCTCGTAGGGGGAGGAGTACTCGATGACGTCGCTCTCGACGGTCATCCCCAGGGCAACACGGCGCGACTTGCGGTCGAACACCGACTGGAAGTGGGGGTACGTCAGCGCGTCGGTGAAGCCGAGGGGCGCTCCGGAGACGATCCCGAGGGGGTCGGCTTCGGTCGTCATCGTCCTCTCTCCTTGGTCGGCGGGAACGGGGCACGGACTTCGTGCCGGATGTGGCGAAGGATAGGACCCAGGCGAGTGTTACGCCGCCGAAACGTCCGCGCCGCGCAGGTGCAGCCGTCCCTGGTGGCCCGCTCGGAGCGGGTTTTGCTTACGTCGTAAGCCCCCGTGGTGATCGTGTCGGTGCGCACGAACCCGACATCGCAGGCGGGATCTGGCTACCGGCGCACCTCCACGCCCGCGGCCTCGCGGTCCCAGGTGTCAGGGGTCACCCCGGCGTCGCGCAGCTCGGTCTTGCGCACGCGCTCGGTGGGGGTCTTGGGCAGGGCATCCACCACGCGGATGTAGCGCGGCACCATGAAGTAGGGCATGCGCTCGGCCATCCAGTGGGTGAGCTCGGCCGGGTCGGGGGCGCCCGCACCGTCCTCGGCCACCAGCACCACCATGATCTCGTCCTCGCTGGAGGCGCCCTCGTCGGCCTTCACGCCGATGACCGCGCACTCCTTCACGGCGGGGTGGGCCGCGATCTGGCGCTCCACCTCCATGGATGACACGTTCTCGCCCCGGCGCCGGATGTAGTCCTTCACGCGATCCATGAAGTACACGTAGCCGTCGTGGTCCATGCGCCCCAGGTCGCCGGTGTGCAACTTGAGGTTGCGGAAGTCCTCGGCCGTCTTCTCGGGCATGCCGTAGTAGGCGCGCATCACGATGTTGGGCACCTTCATGTCCACCACGATCTCGCCGGGGGTCTCCGGCGGCACCGGGCGGTCGGTGCCGGGCTCCACGATGGTCACCTCGTACCCCGGGTTGGCGCGCCCGCAACTGCCCAGGCGCACGGGCTGGGTGGGGTCCATCACCGTGCACACGCCGGTCTCGGTGAGCCCGTAGCCCTCGGTCAGCTGCACCCCGAACCGCTCCTCGAACTCGAAGTAGATGTCACGCGGCGCCGGGGCGGCCAGCACCGAGTGCACCGAGTGGGCGCGGTCCAGGTCGGACGGCGGCTGGTTCCACAGGAAGTAGAGCATGGCCCCGATGCCGTTGAACATGGTGGCGCCCATGTCGATGGCCTGCTGCCAGAAGCGGGTGCCCGAGAAGCGCTCCACGAACGCCACGCGCCCGCCGGCGATGAGCGCCGGGTAGGCGGTGAGCACCTGCGCGTTGCTGTGGAACAGCGGCAGGCACGAGAACCAGGTCTCGGCGTGCATGTCGTCCACCGCCACCCCGCGGCGCTTCGACATGTACTCCAGCGACCCGCGCGCCGAGAAGTAGTCGGCCGCGTTCTGCTTGATCACGCCCTTGCTGCGGCCGGTGGTGCCCGACGTGAACATGATGCGGGCATCGTCGGTCCAGGCGTAATCGACAGCGGGCTCCGTGGCGGGGCTGTCCATCAGCGCGGCGAGGGGTTCCCACGCAACGGCGGGGTCGGGCCCGGTGGGCTCCCCACCCGGCACCACGATCACCCGTTCGAGCAGTGGCACCTCGTCGCGGATGAAGTGCAGCCGGTCGAGGAAGGCATCGCTGATGAACAGCGTGCGGGCCTCCACCAGGTTGATGGTCCATGAGAGGAAGTCGCCCTTGTACGCGGTGTTGATGCTGCTCATCACCGCGCCTGCCTTGAGGATGCCGTACCAGCACTGCAGGAACTCCTCGCAGTTGGGGAGCATCACGCTCACCGACTCGCCCGGCTCCACGCCGCGGGCGATGAGGCCATTGGCGATGCGGTTGGCGCGGGAGTCCATGTCTCCGTAGGTCACCCATCCGCCGTCGCCGTAGCGCAGGTAGGGGCGATCGCCGTGCTCTTCCGCCCGCTCGCGCAGGATGCGCGCCAGCACCCAGGTGGTGGGGTCCTCCTCGGCGTACCAGGTGCTCCACTCGGTGCCCATGTCAGTCCCTGGGGAGGAACTTGGCGGCGTCGATGCCGTGCTCGGCCATGAGGCGCGCGAAGGTGTCCTTCATCTCCTGCGGGTACTCCGGCAGGTCCTCGGTGGCCAGCACGTGCTCGGCCCGCGCGCGGATGTTGGGGCCGAAGTCCCAGTCCTCGTCGGCCATGAGCCGGCGGATCTCGGCGGCCGGGAACGACAGCGTGCCGGGGTCGCGGCCGTGGCGCTCCGCCAGTTGAACGATTTCCTCGAAGCGGCCGGGGAGCGGCGCCTGCTCCTGGATGAGGCCCTTCTCGCGCAGCATCGCCGACGTGGATTCCTGGCACCCATAGGGCACGCCGAACGCGTTGTCGTGGTAGATCACGTCGAACTTCAGGCGCGGCCGCTGGCCGCCCGCCTGTGGGTCCTCGGCCGGGTAGCCCACCGCATGGCCCCACGTGAACCGGTAGTGCGGCGGCAGGCCGAAGGCCTTCTCGATGCCGCCCGGCTTGCGGCCGAAGGCGATGAGGATGCTGCCAACGCCCACTCCCACGCCCGCTGCCATGGCGTTGGCAACGGCCTGCCCGCTCTCGAACCGCAGGAGGGCATCGGTGCGTTCCGTGGGGAAGCTCATGAGCCGCGGGATGGTCTGGGTCATGGAGAACTCGTAGTTCCACCCGTGGTACCGCGTGGCTGCGCCGCATAGCGCCAGGCCGGAGATGCCGTCCACCGCGCGCCCGTACCAGGCGTTGAGGTTGGTGAGCCACAGGATGAGGTGCGACGACTGGTTGATGATCTGCACGTTGAAGCCCGACACGCACTCCTCGACCTCGTCCCACAGGTCGCACTCGTCGCGGCGCACCACGATGGCCTCGGTGCAGTTGATGTTGCCCTGGCAGCTGGAGAACCGTGCGGCCTGCAGCATGGTCTCGATCTTCCAGCGCTCCACCTCGCGGCTGTCGTCGAAGTAGCGGATGCTGCGCCGGCTGCCGAGTGCCTCGAGGATCGGCACGTCCGGCACCTGGCTGGCGGGGGGTGCGGCGTCGTTGGCCATGGGTGGTCCTCCAGTCCGGGTGGTCTGCCCGATGAGCCTACGCCCGGCCGTCCGCCGCGTCGTGTTGCCTTCGCCGCGTGAGCCAGCAGAACCCCTACCCCGCCTACCAGCAGAAGGGCGGGGGCACCGGTGTGCGCCTGCCCTACATGCCGGGCGTGGACGGCCTTCGCGCGCTGGCCGTGGCCACGGTGTTCATGTACCACGCGGGCGCCACGTGGCTGCTCGGCGGGTTCCTGGGCGTGGATTTCTTCCTGGTCATCTCGGGATACCTCATCACGTCGCTGCTGGTGGCCGAGCAGCAGGGAACCGGCCGGCTCGATCTCTGGCGCTTCTGGCTGCGCCGCGCCCGCCGCCTGCTGCCCGCGCTGTTCCTGGCGTTGGCGGGGACGCTCATCGCCATGCTCATCCTCCACTGGGAGGAGGTGGCGCGGCTCAAGGGCGCGGTGCTGGCGTCGCTGGCCTACGTGACCAACTGGTACTTCGTGGTGGCCGACGTGCCGTACTTCGAGCAGTTCGGGCGGCCCAACGTGTTCACGCACCTGTGGTCACTGGCGGTCGAGGAGCAGTTCTACCTGTTCTGGCCACTGGTGCTTGCGGTGGTGCTGATCGTCTTCCGCCTGCCCGTGCGGGTGCTGGGCGTCCTGGCCGCCGCGGGCGCGACCTTCTCCACCTGGTGGGCCTGGCGCCTGTACGACCCCTACGAGCTGCCCTGGCGCATCTACTACGGCACCGACACCCGCGCGGTTGGGCTGTTCGTTGGGATCCTGGGCGCGGTGCTGCTGCCCCCTGGCCGCCTGAAGGCCATGGGATCGTGGGTGGCGCGCGCCGGCATCGAGGTGCTGGGCCTGGCCGCGCTGGCCGGGGTGCTGTGGTGCATGTTCACCATCAACGAGTTCGAGTCGCCGCTCTACCAGGGCGGGTTCCTGCTGCTGGCCGTGCCGGCCATCGTGCTCATCATCGTCACGGCCCACCCGCAGTCGTGGATGGGGCGCTTCTGGGGGCTGCCCATCCTGGTGTGGGTGGGCCAGCGCTCCTACGGCATGTACCTGTACCACTGGCCGGTGCTCATGCTCACCCGGGCCAACGAGGACGTGCCGCTGTCGGGCGCTCCGCTGGTGGCCATCCAGGTGATCCTGGTGGTGGGCATATCGGCGCTGTCGTACACCTATGTGGAGCAACCCATCCGCCGCAACGGCCTTGCCGGCCTTCGGCGTGCGTTCGCCACGCTGGACGGCAAGTGGCGCGAGCATCCCGCCCAGACCATCGCGGCATGGACGGGGTTCATCGCCGTGCTGGCCCTGATCTCGCTGGTGGTGCTGGTTCCGTACGTACCCCCGGTGCCGGGAGCCGGCTGAGCCCGGCGGTACCCTGCGCGGCATGATCACTCCCTCGCGCTTCCTCCTCCTGGGCGCGGCGGCCGCGGCCGTCGTCGCCCCCGCCGCATCCGCGGCCAATGTGCAGTCCGCCAACCAGGCCAAGTGCACGGCCAAGACCGCCGGCGCCGCCGTGGGCGACTCGGCCCTGTGGATGGCGGTGGAGAACTACGGCCAGAAGGGCACCCTGCAGCGCGCCCTGGGCGGGCCCATGGCCAAGGTCGACACCAAGACCGGTCGGCAGTTCAGTGAGGGAATCACCACCATGCGGTCGGTGCTGGGCACCAAGCCCTGCGCGGTGGTGATCGCCCTGGGCACCAACGGGCCGGTGAAGCCGCAGCAGTGGCGCGAGATGATGGCGGTGGTCAAGCGGGCCCCGCGCGTGGTGGTGGTGAACACCTACACCAAGGACCATCGCACCCGCAGGGACGGGCAGCAGCAGTTCTGGATGGAGCAGGTGAACCGCGACATCGCCCGGCTGTCCCGCTCCAACAAGAACGTGCGTGTGGTGGACTGGTACCGCGTGGCATCGCGCAGGTCATCGGTGCTGGAGCCCGACGGGGTACACCCCAGCGCACGGGGGTCGAAGCAGTACGTGGCCCTCATCGTGAAGGCGCTCCGGCAGAAGTAGGCGCCGTGCACCGCGCGCTCGCCCCCGCGGCGCTGGTGATTGCCCTGGCCCCCGCGATGGCGGCGGGCCAGGCGCCGCCCGCCACGTCCACGGCGCCCGTGGCCGCAACGGCGCCCGTGGCACCGTCCGCGCCTGCGCGCCTGGCCAGCGCCACGGCCGACCGCGCGGGTGCCCGCATGGTGCTGCGCGCCGAGTACCGCCTGCTGGCTCCGGTGGCCGGCCCTGTGCCGGTGCGCTGGCGGGCCTTCGCCGGGTCACGCACGGCGCGCAGGCTGCCGGTGGTGGCGCGCGGCGTGCGGCAGGTGACCGCGTC